>DASQJC010000230.1:0-12614 GCA_035631255.1 Candidatus Eremiobacteraceae bacterium
GTCACTTCATCGACACGCTCTGGTAATGCTTTACCCTCGAAACGTCCAGCGTACTTGCGCGCGGAGCGTTCGCCTATCCGCTTGAATAGGGCGGTGACGCGATCGTCACCGTCTTCGAGCTGCAGTTCGTGCAAGACGGCGTTGAGCAGCACGTCGTAGCGCTGCGGGAAAAGCCGCTCGCCGGCGTGCGTCACGGAGTAGACGACGCTCGGCTTCGTGCGGCCGCGCCGCGAGCGGCCTTCAGAGATGAGGCCCTCGCCCTCGAGGCGGCTCAGGTGCTGGCGAACGGCGTTGACGGTCAGGCCGTGCTCGGCAGCGAGCTCGGCTGCGGTCGATCCGCCCCGTCGTTTGAGCGATTCGAGCACCCGGCCGCGTGTGGTCTGGAAGAAGGCATCCTCGCGCATGTCTGTCGTTTAAATTATACCAGAGTGACAAAGATAATCAACAGTAATCTTGACTATCTCGGCCGAACAAACGTAAAATATGAGGGCAGACTCGGCCCAGCCGAGTGTCCCGGATTTTGACCGAAACCTGAGAGGAACGATGGCAGACCTGATCCTGGAACTCAAAGATGTACACGTCAGCGTCGGCGAGACGGAAATAATCCGCGGCCTCGACCTGACGATCGAGCGCGGTACCGTCCACGCGCTAATGGGTCCGAACGGGTCGGGCAAAAGCTCGCTCTCTCTGGCGCTCATGGGGCATCCGAAATATCGGATCACGAGCGGCGACGTGCGATTCGAGGGCAAGAGCATCCTCGACATGTCGCCCGACGAGCGCTCGCTCGCGGGCATGTTCCTTTGCTTCCAATATCCGTCCGCCGTGCCGGGCGTGAGCGTCGCGAACTTCATGCGCAACACGCTCATGGCGCGCCAAAAAGGCGCAGCGCCGCTAACCCCTGCGAAATTCAAGTCGCTGCTCGACGATGCGACCAAGCGCCTGAAGATGGATCCGGCCGTGCTCGCGCGCTACGTCAACGACGGATTCTCGGGCGGCGAGAAGAAGCGGCTCGAGATGATGCAGATGCTCGTGCTCAAGCCGAAGCTCGCGATCCTCGACGAGACCGACTCCGGTCTCGACATCGACGCTCTCAAGATCATCGCCAGCGGCATCGAAGCGCATCGCTCGCCCGAGCATTCCATTCTGCTCATCACTCACTACCAGCGGATCCTCAACTACGTGAAGCCCGACGTCGTGCACGTGCTCGTCAAAGGCAAGATCGTCAAAGAGGGCGGGTTCGAACTCGCCGAGCAGCTCGAGAGCGGCGGCTACGATCCATTCATCAAAGATCTCGTGGAGGCCTAACGCTATGGCCGTCAAGCAAACAGAACTCGTCGACAAAGATTATAAATACGGTTTCCGCGACGAGACCGCCAATTACGCATTCAAAGCGCGCAAGGGCATCGATCACGACATCGTCGAGCAGATCTCGGTGATGAAGGGCGAGCCGCAGTGGATGCGCGACTTCCGACACAAGTCGCTCGACATCTTCCTCGCCAAGCCGATGCCGCCGTGGGCGAATCTCGATCTGCTCGGACAGATCCAATTCGACGACATCTACTACTATATGCGCGCTTCCGACGTCGAGGGCAAGACGTGGGAGGAAGTGCCCGAGGAGATCAAGCGCACCTTCGACCGCCTCGGCGTGCCCGAAGCCGAGCGCAAGTTCTTGGGCGGCGTCACCGCGCAGTACGATTCCGAAGTCGTCTACCACAGCATCCGCAAAGACCTCGAAGAGCAAGGCGTGTTCTTCTCCGATATGGACACCGGCTTGCGCGAACACGAAGATATCGTGCGCGAGCATTTCTCGACCGTCATCCCGCCGGCCGACAACAAGTTCTCGGCTCTGAACTCGGCGGTGTGGTCGGGCGGCTCGTTCATCTGGGTGCCGCCGGGCGTCCACGTCACGGTGCCGCTCCAGGCCTATTTCCGCATCAATGCGGAGAGCATGGGCCAGTTCGAGCGCACGCTCATCATCGCCGAGCCTGGATCGTTCGTGCACTACATCGAGGGCTGCACCGCGCCGACGTACTCGTCGAATTCGCTGCACTCCGCGGTCGTCGAACTGATCGCAAAAGAAGGCGCGCACATCCGCTATACGACGATCCAGAACTGGTATAAGAACATCTACAATCTCGTGACGAAGCGCGCGATCGCCCACAAGAACGCGCACGTCGAATGGGTCGACGGCAACATCGGGTCGAAGCTGACGATGAAATATCCGTCGGTGTACATGGTCGGCGAAGGCGCGAAGGGCGAGGTGCTCTCGATCGCTTATGCGGCGAACGGTCAGCATCAGGATGCCGGATCGAAGATGGTGCACGCGGCTCCGAACACGACGTCGATCATCACGAGTAAGTCGGTCAGCAAGGGTGGCGGCCGGACGACGTACCGCGGTCTCGTCAAAGTGTACGAAGGCTGCGAAGGCGTCAAGTCCAACGTCCGCTGCGACGCGCTGCTCATGGATCCCGAATCGCGCTCCGACACGTATCCGACGATGGAGATCGACGCGAAGGACGTGCGCATCGAGCACGAAGCGACCGTGTCGAAGGTCGGCGAAGAGCAGCTGTTCTACGTCATGAGCCGCGGACTGTCCGAAGTCGAAGCGACGACGATGATCGTCAACGGCTTCTTCGAGCCGTTCGTCAAGGAGCTGCCGATGGAGTACGCGGTCGAGCTCAACCGCCTCATCGCGCTCGAGATGGAAGGCTCGGTCGGCTAAGCACGTGGCGCAAACCATCGAGAGACCGAGCCTCGACCGCGCCGCGATCGAGGCGCTTTCCACGAAATTGCAAGAGCCGGCATGGCTGCGCGACAAGCGGCTGGCGGCCTTCGACCGATTTGAGTCGACGCAGATGCCGACCGAACGGTCAGAAGGCTGGCGGCGCACCGATCTTCGCGACGTCCGTTTCGAATATACGAAGCCGCAGCCATCGAGCCCGCACTGGACCGCACTCGACAAAGCCGACAGCGATCGAGGAGTCATCGTCGGAAATCTCGGCTGGGCTTGGAAGCACCATGAGAGTTTGGTCAAGGAGGCATTTTCCCGCACGACGACCGGTCTGAGCCTCGCGAAATTTTCTTCGCTCGCCGAAAGCGCGTGGGACGTCGGGGGCTTTGTCTACGTTCCGGACGGCGTCGAGGTCTCAACGCCGTTGTTCATGACGTGGGATGGCGGACCTTACCCCAAGCTCGTCGTCATGCTCGGCAAGCGTTCGAAATTATCGGTCGTCGATCAGCATGTGGAAGGGGGCTCGCCGGCTCCCGGCGTGGTCGATCTTCTCGTGGGCGATGAGAGCCGATTGACGTACGTCCATGTGCAGAACGGTCCACGCGACGCCGTCATCTTCTCGCATCAGCACGCGCGCGTCGGACGAGACGCGAAGCTCATCACGCTGAATTTCGCAATGGGCGCGCGCATGTCGCGCAGCGATGTCGAGGTCGAGCTCATCGGTCAAGGCGCGGAGAGCGACATGCTCGGCCTCGTCTTCGGCGAGAACGATCAGCAATTCGATTTCCACACGCTGCAGGGCCATCGCGCGCCGGACACGCGCAGCGATCTTCTCTTCAAGAGCGCGCTCGACGATCGCTCGCATTCGACGTACACCGGCGTCATCTCGATCGGCAAAGACGCGCCGCGCAGCCAAGCGTATCAGGCGAACCGCAACCTGCTCTTGTCCGAAGGCGCTCGCGCCGACACGGAACCGAAGCTCGAGATCCTCATCGATGACGTCGCGCGCTGCACGCATGGCGCGACCGTCGGCCCGGTCGACGACGAGCAGCTTTTCTACCTTCGCAGCCGTGGCATGGATCCGGACACGGCGACGCGGCTCATCGTCGAAGGCTTCTTCCAAGAAGTGTTCGAGAAGGTCGGCGATGCGCGCGCGACTGATTGGCTGCAAGAGATGATCGCGCCGCACGTCGGCCGCCTCGGAGCGCACTAGGACCATCATGGCGTCGATCGTCGCCGTCGCGCGCGTCGAAGATATCCCAGCCGGTACGGTCAAAGTGGTGGAAGCGAACGGCCGGCGCATCGCGCTCTGCAATTACGACGGCAAGTTCTACGCTATCGACGACGAGTGCACGCACGACCGCGGGCCGCTCGATCAAGGTGAGCTCATCGGCGGCGAGATCGAATGCCCGCGTCACGGCGCGCGTTTCGATATCACGACTGGCCGGCCAACCCGCTTGCCGGCGGTAAGACCGGTGCGCTCGTACAACGTGACCGTCACCGACGGCTCGATCTCGGTGGAGGTCTAGGTCATGGCGCTCGCCCCTTCATCCTCGCCGTCGCTGACTCAGACCGACGTCGCGCGGATCCGCTCCGAGTTCCCGATCCTCAAAGAGCGCCCGCACGGCAAGCCGCTCGTCTTCCTCGATAGCGCGGCGTCGTCGCAAAAACCGGTCCAAGTGATCGATGCGATGGACGATTACTATCGCCGCTATCATGCGAACATCCATCGCGGCGTCTACCACATAAGCGAGCTCGCCACCGAAGCATACGAGGATGCGCGGCGCAAGATCGCGCGCTTCATCGGCGCATCGGCTCCTGAGGAGTGCATTTACGTCCGCAACGCGACCGAGGGCATCAACCTCGTCGCGTATTCATGGGGACGGACGAACATCCGCCGCGGCGATGCGATCGTCGTCACCGAGATGGAACACCATTCGAACCTCGTGCCGTGGCAGATCCTTGCGCAGCAGACGGGTGCGTCGCTGCGTTTCGTTCGCGTCACCGACGACGGTTTGCTCGACTTGCGCGATCTCGACCGGTTGCTCGACGGCGCGAAGCTCTTCGCGTTCACTGCAGTGAGCAACACGCTGGGCACTGTGAACGACGTCGAGCTGCTCTCGGCTCGCGCGCGAGCTGCCGGCGCGGTGAGCGTCGTCGACGCCTGCCAAGCGGTGCCGCGCATGCCGGTCGACGTCGGCGCGTGGGGCTGCGACTTCGTCGCGTTCTCGGCGCACAAGATGCTCGGACCGACAGGCGTCGGCATCATCTGGGGACGTCGCGAATTGCTCGAAGCGATGCCGCCATTTTTGGCGGGCGGCGGGATGATCGGGGTCGTCCGGCTCGAGTCGTCCACGTATGCGGGCCTTCCGGCGAGATTCGAAGCGGGCACGCCGGCCATCGCAGAGGCGGTCGGCTTCGGCGCCGCCGTCGATTATTTGACGGCGGTCGGGATGGACCGCATCCATCGCTACGAACTAGAGTTGGCGGAGTATGCGCTCAAGCGTTTAGGCGAGCTCAAGAATGTCACCGTCTACGGACCTGGCATCGACCACCGCACCGGCGTCATCTCGCTCACCGTCGGCGACATCCACGCCCACGATCTCGCGACGATCCTCGATAGCGAAGGCATCTGCGTGCGCGCAGGCCATCACTGCAATCAGCCTTTGATGGAAAGGCTCGACGTGGCAGCGACGGCGCGCGCCTCATTCTATCTCTACAACACGCCGGCCGAAGTCGACGCGCTCATCGCGGGGATCGAAAAGGCGAAGGCGATCTTCAAGATCGCATGAGCGCTCCCGCATGAACGACTTCTCCGGGATGGATGCGCTCTATCGCGACTTCATCCTCGATCACTACCGCAATCCGCGCAACGCCGGCACGCTCGAAGGGCCCGACGCGTCGTTCGAAGATCTCAACCCGCTCTGCGGAGACAAGATCCGGATGGATTTGAAGATCCGCGACGGCGTCGTCGAAGACGTCAAGTTCAAGGGGCGGGGATGTGCGATATCGCAAGCATCGGCGTCATTGCTCACCGAGAGCATTAAGGGGAAAAAGATCGCCGAGATCGATGCGATCGGCAAGGACGACGTGCTCTCGAATCTCGGCATCTCGATATCTGCGGCTCGTTTGAAGTGTGCGCTCTTGGGGCTCAAGGTGCTCAAGCAGGCGCTAGCGCTCAAATACGAAACAGCCGACGAAGAACCGGCGTCCTAGCAGGGATGGAGCGGTCGACCTTCATGGTCGACCGCCGCGGCTTCTCCAATATTCTCTAGCCGTCGAGCTATAGTTCGACCGTCGCCGAACTTGAGTCCAGACAAGACCCGCGCCGAGCGCCGGTATCGCCCCGACCAGCCAACCGGCGAAAACGTCGATCGGTGAGTGCAGCAAGCAAAAGAGCCGAGCGATGCCGAGCGAGATGGCCACGATAGACGCGAGAATTCCGAGCGGTGCGTCGATGAACAGCGCTGCGACCGCAATGAACGCCACGGCCGCGGAATGGTCCGACGGGAAGCCGTTATCGGAGCCGTGCGGGATGAGTGGCGCGACGCCCAAAGTGACGAACGGTCGTTGATCGTGATACACGACGCCGGCGATCACGTCGAGCGCGATCGCACCGACCGCCCCGATCGCGAACGGAAGCAATATGCCGCTCGGCCGTCGTCGCAGCCACGCGGCAAGCAGCACGAGCACGCAAACGTATAGACCATACTCGGCAGTCGCGGCGGCCACCCGGTCCAACCAAACGACGGACCATAGGCCGTGCAGGTATCGCTCAACGGTCATCGCGCGTCGCTCCGTTGAGTGGCGTGGATAAATCCTCTCGGATTCGCGCCAAAACGTTTAGCTGTGCGACGGTGGACGGCAGGAGATTGCCGTTCGGCGCGTCGCAACTAGGCGAGCGCGGATGCCTCGAGCGCCCGCGATGCTAGTCTTTGTGCGCCGCCGCGCTTGCCGTCGTCCAGCTCGCCGTAAGGAAACGAATGCCAGTCCACCCGATCCACCATCTCCAGATAGGGACCGACGCTTTTAACGTCGCGAAGAAGTTCTACGGCGCGCTCTTGCCGGCTCTCGGTTTCGACGCTGTGTTCGAAAAGGATGACAGCTTCGGTTATCAGCGCGATGGCTTCGAGATCATCATAGTCAAAGCGAAGAGCACCGCGGATGATCTCTGGGAGCCCGAGCGGCGCGTCGGCTTCGATCATCTCGCGCTCAACGCAGATTCGCGCGCGAAGGTGGACGAGTGCGCGAAACTCCTCGACGAGCTCGGCGCTGAGATCGACGACCCGCCCGCGGTGGTATCCGAATACGGCGACGACTATTATGCGATGTGGGTACGCGACCCAAGCGGCCTACGCATCGAAGTCGTCTACCAGGGCCCGTAGCAAAGAGTTAGAGCGGTCGACCTTTACGGTCGACCGCCGCGATCTCGCCTGAGCGAGAACGCATATTGGGAGCCAAATGAAAGCTCGTCAGCGGTCGACCATAAAGGTCGACCGCTCCATTTTCATGACTAGAGAACTGCCTTCTGTCGCACCTTGACTTTGCGGCGTGCGTCTTCCGTGAGAAGACGCTTGCGCAAGCGGATCGACTTCGGCGTCACTTCCATCAGCTCGTCGTCTTCGATGAATTCGAGCGCGCGCTCGAGCGAGAGCAGCTCGGGCGGCGGTAGGTTTGGCGCATCGTCCGAGCCGGCGGCGCGCATGTTGGTCAGCTTCTTCATCTTGCAGACGTTGACGAGAACGTCATCGTCGGTACGAGCTCGCCCGACGACCATCCCTTCGTAGACCTCGGTCTGAGGGAAGATGAAAAACGTGCCGCGCGCCAGCAGATTGTCGAGCGCGTACGCGGTCGCCGGCCCCGTCTCCGCGCTCACGAGTGCACCGACGTTTCGGTGCGGGATGTCGCCGGCGAGCGGCTGGTGATCGTAATACGTGTGATTGATGATCGCGGTTCCGCGCGTCAGCGTCATGAGTTCGTTTCGCAGACCGAATATCGCGCGCGTCGGCATCGTGTATTCGAGGCGTCGCCGCGAACCCGATTGGAGCATGTTGAGCATCGTCGCGCGCCGGCGGCCGAGCGCCTCGATGACGGCGCCGGAATATTCATCGGCGACGTCGACGACGACGTACTCGACCGGTTCCATCTTGACGCCGTCGCGTTCGACGACGACGACTTGCGGCTTGGAAACGGCGAGTTCGTATCCTTCGCGCCGCATCGTCTCGATGAGCACGGTGAGATGCAGTTCTCCGCGACCCGAGACGGAGAACGTGTCGGGCGATGCGGTCGGCGTCACGCGGAGCGCCACGTTGCTCTCAAGCTCGCGCTCGAGACGCTCTTTGATGTGGCGGCTCGTCAGATACTTGCCTTCGCGCCCCGCGAACGGGCTCGCGTTGACGACGAAATCGACGACGACCGTCGGCTCGTCGACGAGCACTGCGTCGACTGCTTCGGGCGATGCCGCGTCGGCGAGCGTCTCCGAGATGTTGACGCCCTCGACGCCCGAGAGCGCGATGATGTCGCCGGCTTTCGCTTCGGTCAGCTCGCGTCGCTGCAGGCCGTAGAACTCGAAGATCTTCGTCACACGATGATCGGTCCGCAGCTCGCGGCCGAGCCGAACGATCGCGTCACCCGGATGGACCTTGCCGCGAAAGACGCGACCGACTGCGATCCGTCCGACGTAGTCGTTGTGATCTATGTTCGACACGAGCATCTGGAACGCGCCTTCGTCGTCGCCCGGTGGCTCGGGGACGTGCTCGAGGATCGCGTCCATGAGCGGCTTGAGATCCTTGCCCGGCACGTTGAGATCGGTCGTCGCCGTTCCCTCGCGGCCGACCGCGTACAAAACAGGGAAATCAAGCTGATGATCCTGGCAGCCGATGTCGATGAAAAGCGCCAAGACCTCGTCGAGCACTTCTTTCGGGCGCGCGTCTTTGCGGTCGATCTTGTTGATGACGCAGACGACCGGTAGGTCCTGCTCGAGCGCCTTGCGGAGCACGAAGCGCGTCTGCGGCAACGGTCCTTCGGCGCTGTCGACGAGCAGTAGCACGCCGTTCACCATCTGCAGCACGCGCTCGACCTCGCCGCCGAAATCCGCGTGCCCCGGCGTGTCGACGATGTTGATCTTATAGCCCGCCCAATCGATGCCGGTATTCTTCGCGAGGATCGTGATGCCGCGCTCGCGCTCGATCGGATTGACGTCCATGACGAGTTCGCCCGCTTGCGACGGATCGCGGAAGACGCCGGCTTGTCGGAGCATCGCATCGACGAGCGTCGTCTTCCCGTGATCGACGTGTGCGACGATCGCGATGTTGCGGATATCGGAGCGGGTGCGCATATCGTTGACTGCTACGACGTGCGCGGGGAGAAGCCTGGTGCTGCGCGAACCGGAGCGCATGTCGAATCAGACTTATTCAGACGGTGATAACCCCGCGCGTCAAGAGCTGCGCCCCTATTCCGGCGACGTCGCACCCGATGCGGATCCGAACTACGACCCCGAGAGCGACCCGACTGTCCGCAGCATCGGCGTCATGGGCTCCGCCGGCGGCGAACTCGATCCAGAAGTGCGCAAACGTTGCTACGACGTCGGCGTCGCCGTCGCGAAGGCCGGCTGCGTGCTCATCACCGGCGCGTGCCCGGGCCTTCCTTATGATAGCGCGCGCGGCGCGCGCGACGCCGGCGGACTTTCGGTCGGCATCTCGCCGGCGCTTTCGCGCAGCGAGCACGTGAAGAAGTACGAATCACCGGTCGACGCGTATGACGTTATCATCTATACGGGCAGCGGTCTCATGGGTCGCGAGGTGCACAACATCCACTCGTCCGACATCGTCATCATCGCGGGTGGGCGTTCTGGTACGCTCGGCGAGTTCTGCATCGCGTTCGACGAAGGCAAGCTCATCGGCGTGCTCGCCGGATCGGGCGGCATGGCCGACCAGCTCGACACGATCGTGCCAAAGCTCGGCAAGCAGACCGGTTCTCAACTTATCTTCGAGAAAGATCCGGCGCGGCTCATCCAGCGCTGCATCGAGCAGTATCGCGCCGGGCACTTCCGCAGGCCGTCGACATTCGTCGCCGAGCCGGCCGGTGCATAGCCCATGGCGAAGCTGACGTTTTTCGGCGCTGCCGGTGTCGTCACCGGTAGCAAACATCTTGTCGAGACGGATTCGGGTGCGCGCGTGCTGCTCGATTGCGGCATGTTCCAGGGCCTTCGCGAACTCGAAGAGCGCAACTGGACGCCGCCGCCAGTGAATCCGAAGCATCTCGACGCGGTCGTGCTATCGCACGGGCATCTCGATCACTGCGGTTATCTGCCTGCGCTCACGCAACAAGGTTTCAAAGGTCCGATCTACTGCACCGCCGCGACGGCAGAAGTCGCCGGACTCGTCCTGCGCGACTCCGCGCACTTGCAAGAAGAAGAAGCGCTGCGCGCTGCCAAGCATCCCGACCGCGGTCTGCACACAAAGGCGCTCTACGATTCCGATGACGTGGCGAACGTCGTCGCCGCATTCCGGCCGGTCGACTACAACGACATGCGTCCAGATATACCCGGGTGCCGGTTCCGCCTTGTCGACGCCGGCCACATCATCGGCTCGGCGATCGTCGAGTTCTGGTTCGACACGCGCAAACTGACGTTCACCGGCGACCTCGGACGCTACGGCCGTCCGCTCTTACGCGACCCGTCGCCGATCGCCGAGAGCGATATCGTGTTGTGCGAGTCGACGTACGGCGATCGGTTGCACCCGGCGAACGATCCGCAAGATGATCTACGCGACGTCATCAACGCGGCGATGGCGCGCCACGGCGTGCTCGTCGTGCCGTCATTCGCAGTGGGCAGGACGCAAGAGATACTCTATGCGATCGGTCAGCTGCAGCGCGAATCAGCGATACCCGATGTGAAGGTGTACGTCGATAGCCCGATGGGGATCGAGGCCGATGCGATCATGGAGCGTCATCCCGAAGCGATGCGCTTCAATCCGAAAGAACGCTTCGGGCCGAACGATTCGAGCTTGGGCGCGAAGAGCGTCACGAACACGCAGAGCGCTGCCGATTCGATGAAGATCAACGATATCACGAGCGGTGCGATCGTCATCTCGTCGAGCGGTATGGCGAACGGCGGACGCGTCTTGCATCATCTCCGCAACCGGTTACCGCGTTCGAACGATACGATTTGTTTCGTCGGGTTCCAAGGCCCGGGTACGCTCGGGCGCGTGTTGCTCGGAGGCCCGAGGCAGGTGCGGGTGTTCGGCGTTCCCGTCGACGTCAACGCCAAGATCGCGCACATCGACGGTTTCTCCGCCCACGCCGATCGATCGGAGCTGCTGCGCTGGTTCGGTGGATTCCGGAGCAAACCGGACGTCTACATCGTCCACGCCGATCCGCCGGCCGCGGCATCGCTCGCGAAAGCTGTGAGCGCGCAGTACGGACTCACGGCACAGCCCGCGGTGCAGGGCAAGACGGTCACGATCTGATCGCTCTCGTCTGACGCTGTAAATGGCGACGCGCCGGGCACTTGGTGCTCGGCGCGTCTTTGAGGACCACCGGTAGAGTGATCAGGGACCGGTCGGTCGTCCCTGGGCGACCTGTGGATCCGAATCGTCACCGACTCGCGAGAGAATGCTTTCCGAGACTTCGCGCATGTGATAGCGGCGCTCGTACTCGTGCACCGGATCGACGCGTAATACGTCGGCGTCGGTCAACTCGTCGTTCTGCATCTTCGTCCTGTCCATGATCGCCCTCGCTCCTCTCGGACCCTGGATATCAAACGCCGGACAAGCCGGCCGCTTGAAAGGTAGTTTATTCTATCCACTATCTATATGCGTGAAACTTTATTACTAATGTTGCGGGCTGGAATCATCTTTCCGCATCACGGAAGCCAACGACGTCACCGTAGCGGTCGAGCTTTAGCTCGACCCGCCGCGGCCTTTCGATTGGAAAATGGAGCGGTCGACCTTTATGGTCGACCGCCGCGGCCTTGCCAGTGCGACTCGGCTATTGCGCCTTCAGATGCTGAGCGACTATGCGATCCGCAGCTGCTCTCGGGTCGATCTCACGCCGCAAGACGGCAGCCAATACCGGTTCCATCGAGCCGTCGCTCGATAGTTGGTCTGCGACGTACACGCCGATGCGGCGCTGCACGGCTTCGACGACTTCATCGCGCAGGCGATCGTGCGAGCGGCCCATACGCTCGTCAGCTTCGAGCACTTGATGGTGCTGCTGGCATGCGATCCATAGCTTATCGATGCCGACACCTTCGGTCGCGATCGTTTCGAGAACTGGCGGCTTCCAACGTCGCCGGCGTTCTTCGGCGCCGCCGAGCGTCAACATGATCTTGAGATCCGCAACTGTTTGATGAGCTCCGGGCCGATCCGCCATGTTGACGACGAAGCAGTCGGCGATCTCGAGCAGGCCGGCTTTGATCGTCTGAACGCCGTCGCCGAGGCCGGGCACCGTCACCACGACGACCGTGTCGGCCACTTTCATGATCTCGAGCTCGATCTGACCGACGCCGACAGTCTCGACGAGGATGATGTCGCGCCCGAAGGCATCGAGCGCGCGGACGACGTCGCGCGTCGCTGGCGCCAGCCCGCCGGAGCTGCGCCGTGAGGCCATGCTTCTGATGAAGACACCCGGATCGCCGGCATGACGCTGCATCCGCACGCGATCGCCGAGCACCGCGCCGCCCGTGAACGGGCTTGACGGATCGACGGCGACGATGCCGACGGTCCGCCCTTCCTTGCGGATCACCGCGGCGAGCACGTCGACGAGCGTGCTTTTGCCGGCGCCCGGCGGTCCGGTGATGCCGATGACCTGCGCGTGTCCTGTGCGCGGATAGAGCGTCGCCGCGATCGCGCTTGCAGCGGGGTCGTCGTTCTCGATGAGCGAA
>DASQJC010000231.1:0-9286 GCA_035631255.1 Candidatus Eremiobacteraceae bacterium
GTTTGGCTGGCTGATAAACCGCCCGCTACCCACGCTCATCGTTTTCCGATCGCTCAAGACCCCCAAGTCGATCTCGAAAATGGCGCGTTTTCCGCCCGCATCATACGTGCCGAGCCACACCGCATGATTTTTTTGACCGACGCTGTGGTAAAGCACCGGGCTGATTCGAAAGGACACGTAGTCGAGGGGTGGAGTGGGTGAAGGACTCGGCTGCGGGTCCGACGCCTTTGAGCCGCACCCGAACAAGAGCGCTCCAATCGCCGACCAAAAGATGACCCTAGAAAATTTCATATCGCGAACCTCGAACGCGGAGGACTTCACCAAGACAAGTACTCACCCGTAGGATGAAGGTCGACGGGCTCACGGCTGGCAATTTGAGGGTCGAAAATGGCACGCCTTCACACGACCGCGGCCGCAAGACCGCGAGCACTACTCGTGGGTGTTGACACCGGCGAGGATAGAGCGCTCTTCGACGTCGAGATGGACGAGCTCGACGCGCTTGCGCGTGCGAGCGGCATCGAGCCCGTCGGCCGTATGGTGCAGCGGCGTCCGGCAGTCGATCCGTCCACGTTGATCGGCTCCGGCAAGGTAGGCGACGTCATCGAAACGGCGGCGCAATCGAAAGCCGAACTTGTAGTGACGCTCAACGCGCTTCGGCCGCGTCAGCGGACCGCGCTCGAGAAAGCGCTCGGCAACGACATCGCCGTCACCGACCGCACGGTCGTCATCCTCGACATCTTCGCGCAACACGCGAGGACCAATGAAGGCAAGCTCCAGGTCGAACTCGCGCAGCTGCGGCATCGCGCGGCGAACCTGATCGGCGCTCGCGATGCACTCTCGCGGCTCGGCGGCGGCGTCGGGACGCGTGGCCCCGGCGAGACGAAGCTCGAGACTGATCGACGCAAGATCCGCTTGCGCATCTCGCATCTCGAGGGGCAGCTCAAGGAAGTGAGCCGCCGCCGTCGCGAGCAGCGGCGTAGCCGCGAAGGAACGCCCGTCGTGGCGCTCGTCGGCTACACGAATGCCGGCAAGTCGTCGCTGTTGAACGCGCTCACGTCAGGTCGCGATGCGTTCGTCGCCGACCAGCCGTTTGCGACGCTCGATCCGACACTGCGCAAGCTGCGTTTCGACGACGGCGCCGAGGCCGTGCTCGCGGATACAGTCGGCTTCATCCACGATCTGCCGAAGGAGCTCATCAACGCGTTCCGCGCGACGCTCGAAGAGGTGACGAACGCGACGCTGTTGCTGCACGTCATCGATGCGAGCAACCCGTTCTGGGAGCGTCAGCGTGAGTCGGTCGAGGCGATACTCGATCAGCTCGGGGCCGGCGAAAAGCCGACGTTCATCGTTTGGAATAAAACGGATGTCGCCGAGGCGGTGCATCCGCGCGAGGGGATGGCTGTATCGGCGAAGACCGGCAAAGGTCTTCGCGAGCTCAAGACGACGCTCGAACGCGAGATCGCGCCGCCTAGAGCGTCAGATGCCCAGTCACCACGAGAAGGATCAGGATCAACAGCAGGACGACGACGACATCACTCATAGTGGCGCTCCAATAGCGTGCGGTGCGCTCGTTCAACACGAGCGACTACCGCACGTCAGTCACGTTGCCATTTCAAGCAGCTTTGAAACGGTGTTCCAGTTGCGCACCGTCGCGCCGACGCCAAGCATGCGTTCGAAAGTCGTCGCGAGTTTAGAGCGCCCGAATCCATCCGGACAGTGCAAGTAAAGATCCTTGCCGCTATAATGGAACCGGTCGTGTCCCCAGTCAACGGCTTCCAGAGCCTTCAAGCGATCGGCTTTGGGCTTTTCGGCGAGGAACGCTACGTGGACGCGCGCGGTTTCGACGCCCTTCCCCTTGAGGAACGGGTTCTTCGTGACGATTCGCGCAAGATCGCGTGCGGAGCGCACGAGGACGGCGATCGGCTTGCCGAGTTCGCGTTGCAGACGGGCGGCGAGCGCCTTCGAACACGACGCCGCATTCTCACCCGATGAAAACACGACGTTCCCGCTCTGTATGTACGTTTGCACATCTTCGAACCCGCAGGCGGCGCATAGCTTGCGCAGTCGTTCCATCGATATCTGCGTGTTCGCGACGTTGATGCCGCGGATAAGCGCGATGTAGGTCGCGGACTTCACGCGGACCCCTTCCGTGCCCAACACCTGGATTTCATACGGCATCGCCAAACCGATGAAGCGCGATTCATTTCTTCACTATTCGTTCGCCCTGGTCTGGTATACTTCGAAACATGATGAAGCAGAAGATATTCGTCGCCATAGCGGCCATGGCGATCTCATCGTTCGCTGCCGGCTGCTCGGCATCGCAATCGGTCGAGAGTACGCCCAAGATCGTCTCGCAGAGACCAGTAGGTCCGATCAACCCCGATACTCGGATCCTACTCACCCCGGGAGACATGATCGGCGTCAACACGTTCCCCGACGGCGACACGTCGAGCGGTGGGCAAGGCCAGAAGATCGATAACCTTCTCGAGTGCCACGGCTTCATCAATGCGACATTCCATATCCACACGCACCTGAGCATTTTCGACCCGACGGGCACGCAGATCATGGTGCCGTGGGGCGTCGGCATCGTGCCGCCTTGGACATTCGATAGAGACAACGACGAGATCACCGCGGGGACTTGCTTTTACAATCTCCACACGCACGACCGCTCCGGCGTCATCCATGACGAAGCGAAGACAGATCTCAACTTGACGCTCGGGAATTTCTTCGACGTCTGGGGCATGCCGCTGTCGACCACAAACGTGGCCGGCTACACCGGCACCGTTTGGGTGAAGATCGTCGTGCCCGGCAACAACGGCCCGTGGAGCGACACGGTCGACCCGCGCACGATTCTGCTAAGCGACGACGAGCAGATCACGCTCGCGGTCGGCAGTAAGGTGAAGAACCCGCCGATCTACGACATGAGGAGGTTCTGAGGCGTCACCTCTCGCGAACGCGTTCTAGCTTGCAGACTTGCCGTATAGATTGCGTAGCTCGCCCTTTGCGCGCTCGAGCGTGCGGAGACGTGACTTGGCGAGCTTCTTGCCGGCGCGATTTATGTAGAACGTCAGCATCGACATCGCCGACCGATAGGCCGGCGATTTTCGCCGTTTGCTGTGCTCGGCAGAGCGTTTGAGCGAGCTGGCGATCTGCTTCGCGGAGCGCTTCGCGAAAACGCCCTTTTTCGAGATCGAGCGCGTTGCTGTGCGTCGTGACTCGTTGAGACCAGCGCTTATTCTTGGCTGCCATGCCCGGACGTTACCCGAAACGAATGCGTTCAACCGCGTTTGGGCTGAGTGGTCTTTACATCGCGCTTGTTGCCGCGGGGCAGCGTCACGCCTTCGCGCTTGAGGAGCTCGCGTTTGCGTTCGACGCCGGACGGGCCGTACGACCCGATTGTGCCATCGGCGGCGATGACACGATGGCAGGGGACGAGCAGCCACAGCGGATTTTTGGCCATCGCCGTCGCGGCTGCCCGAACAGCGAGCGGCCTTCTCGCTTCGCGCGCGAGCCACGAATACGGCCGCGTCTCACCGCGCGGTATGCGCATCGCCGCCGCGAGCACTTCTTGGATGTACTCGGACGCCCACGAGAGGTCGATCGGCACATCGACATCGCGCTTACCCCTCGCCACTTCTGCCAGCGACGAGCGGATGAGCGACGGCACTGGTTTCGCGACGAGCCGCATCTTGAGGCGTTTTTCGACATCGGCGACGTCGACGTCCGCGTCGTCGACGAACGCGATACCTGCGTGCGTCCACGCGACGCGCAACCGATGTTTGCCCGCACTAACCTCGCCCGTCGAGCCCGATAGACGATAGCGCGCCTCACCGCGACGCTTCCCCGCAAGACCGCGGCGGTCGACCGTTAAGGTCGACCGCTCCAATCCTTTGCGCTTCGGAGACTTCAATGCCCGTATTTCTTCATGATCTTCAACATACGGTCGTGCGGCAACCCGTAGACCGTGTCGCCGTTCTGCCCCACCATCGTCTGGCCGGCGAGCAGCGCATTGATGACCGCTTCTTCCGTCGCGTCTTCGGTCGCATAGAACACGGGATTGATGTGGTACTGGTCGAGATCGGTGACGGTGAAGGTGCGCGCCTCGGGATAGTGCGGTACCACGTTGGCGGTCGAGAATGCGATGATGAGATCGCCGCTGCCGGTCATCGCTTCCGCGCCCGTCCGCGCGAGCCCGAGCGCCGCGCGTTTCGTCAGCCGCTCGAGTTGGTCGTGAAGGAGCGGTGCATTCGTCGCGATGACGATGATGATGGAACCGTTACCGTCCGGTCCGTCTTTCGGCATCAGGTCGGGTATGTTCGTGCCGATGGGTACGCCGTCGATCATCAGCTGACGACGCCGCGCCGTATTCGTGTTGACGAGAACCCCGACCGTATAGCCGCCGTCTTCTTTCGCTAAGACGCGCGACGCCGTGCCGATCCCGCCCTTGAAGGAAAACGAGACCATGCCCGTTCCGGCGCCCACGCCGCCTTGTGCGACCGGGCCGCTCGTCGCACCGTCGAGCGCTTTCACGGCATCGTCCGCAGTCGCGTGCCGGCCTTGGATGTCGTTGAGGAATTCGTCGTCGCACTCGGCGACGACGGGAAGCGGCACGTCGTCGGTGATGCCGATGCCGCTGTTGTGCTCGATCATCCACGACACGACGCCGTCGTCGACGCGCCCGACCGACAGCGTGTTGGTCAGCACGACCGGCACTTCCATCCAGCCCGCCTCGTTCACCCACGTCGTGCCTGTCATCTCGCCGTTGCCGTTGAGCGCCCACGCCGCGGCGAATACTTTTTTATGCCAGACGTCATTGCGCGGGATGACGGCGGTTATACCGGTGCGTACCGGCCCGACGCCGGGCACGAGTTTGCCCGATCCCTCGATGTGCGTCACCTGTCCGACGAGGACGCCTGCGACGTCGGTGATCGCGTCGTACCGCCCGGGCGAAAGGTCGCCGATGTGAATGCCGAGCGCCGGCGCTTTTACGTAGGGTCCGCTCGAATCGAAATGTGAGATCGGCAGCGTCGCTGCCGCTATGAGAACGGCGATGGACAAGTTATTCATGGCCGCCGCGTTCGTTGTGCCTCGCGCGTGCGCCTCGCGTTCAAACCATCGAGGGGGGCTGAAACGCATGATTAGTCGAATGCGTTGCACCGTTGATGCGGCGCAGACGCTTTGTCATCGGACTCGGCGCGACCGGCGTTTTCATGCTTCTCGGAAAGCGTGGTGCGCGGGCGTCAGCGGCGGCTTCTCGTCCGATCCGAGTCCATCTCTTCTCCGGATATACGTTGCGCAGCGCCCTCATCGGCGGCGTCCGCGTCGACGCCTCATCGGCGCCGACGGTCATCTCCCAACAATCAGGACCGGTCGACGTCGTCGCGACGATGTCTGACGGCTCGACCATCGAGCGCCATTACACGGGCAAGATACTCTCGGCAGCCGTTGACGGCGATCTCGCCATCTACAACGACGTCGATGTCGAGTCGTACGTCGCATCGGTGATGGCCTCTGAGATCAGCTCAAGCTGGCAGCCCGATGCGCTCAAAGCGCAGGCGATCGCGATCCGGACATATGGCGTGCGACGCATGCACCATACCCGGACAGCGCTGTACGACGTCACCGACGACACGACGAATCAGGTCTACCACGGTATCGACGCGATCGTCGATTCGCTCCGCACAGCGGCTACCGCGACCGCCGGACAAATGGTTTGGGCCAACGGCGCACCGGCGGATATCTGGTACCATTCGGCATGCGGTGGACACACCGCATCTTCGAGCGAGATCACCGGTGAGCCGGCGCCGCCCTATCTGCAAGGCTTTGCGGATACCGATTCGGGCGGCCACGCGTTTTGCGCGTCGTCGCCGTACTATTCATGGCGCAACTCTCTGCCTGCAAGCGCATTGGCGAGCGTCGCCGGCGTCGATGCGTTGTCGTCGATCTCGATTTCGCAGCGTTGGCCCGACGGCCGTGTGAAGGCCGTCCACGTGGTGAGCGCGAGCGGCGCCGCGCAAGACATCGACGGCCATCACTTCTACTCGCGCGCGACGGACGTGCTCGGCTACAAAGTCGTGCCAAGTTCATTCTTCGATATCGCACCGGCGAGCGGCGGCTACGTGCTCAGTGGTCATGGAGTCGGCCACGGCGTCGGGATGTGCCAATGGGGCGCGCAAGGCCGCGCCCGCGCGGGTCAAGATGCGGCGACGATTCTCGCGGCGTATTTCCCCGGCACGACGATTCTGTAGCGGAGCTTCGCTCTGCCTACTACATCCGCGCGAGGCGCGCGAGGATCTCGTCTTCTCCTGCCCAGATGGCGTCGAGCCCCAACTGCCAATTGTCGACCAAGAACGCGTAGACGACGACACCGTGGTGCGCCGTCTCGACGTAGCCCGCAAGACCGCTTGCGCCTTCTATATATCCGTCCTTGCCGCGCACCCGTCCGAGCACGTCGGACGCCAGCGGACGGTATTGTACCGTGCCCTCGAGGCCGACGCGAGGCAGCAGCGCCGCTTCCGCCTGCGCGTCTGATCCGCTGAGCATCGAGCGGAGAGCGGCGGCGAGCGTCGCAGCCGTGACGTAGTCGGCCGCCGACAATCCCGAGCCGTCGACGAGCGCGTTGTGCGGATCGTCTGCGCCGATGGACGCAAGAAAAGCGTGTTCCGCCGCAAGTCCGTTGTCGAGGGTTCCCGTGCCTGAATCGTTGGCGCCGACGGCTCGGAGCAATTGCTCTGCGATGTGATTGTCGCTATCGAGTGCCATCCGCTGGATGATCCCCGAGAGCGGCCTCGAGAGGTGCGTCCATAACGTCGTCGACGCACCTGCGGGTGCTTTCCCGGTTGATGCGTCGCCGGCGATCGCGATCCCATCGGAAAACGCCATCGTGCGCAGGACGTTAGCGGCGACCGCCGTCGGTTTGGCGATCGAACGCCAGTATTTTTGTGGTGCACCGTACGGCAGTTGGCCCGAGATAGCATAGCCCGAGCCATCCGGCAGCGGATCGATGCGCAGTGTGTTGTCTGCGTCTTCGGAGACCGAGCGAACGCCGCCGACGATCTTGCCCGCCGCGCCCGGCGGGTCGACTTGAAGCGTCGCGAGACCGCCGTCAGCGTCCGGCGTCAGCGTGAACTGTACGGCGCCGTTGTCTATTGTGATCGCGCTCGGTGGTGCCGCCCAACCATATTCGAGATCTTCGGCATCCCACGTCTTGTTGACGGCGTCGGGACCGTACAACGATCCGTCGGAAACGACGGCGCCGCTCACGACGCTGATCCCTTCGGCCTTCATGCGATGGACGGCACCGCGGAGGTCATCGGTCGCGAGTTCGGGGTCGCCGCCACCGACGAGATAAAGATCGCCGTCGAGCTGGCCGTCTCGGATCGCGCCGTCTGTGACGATCTGTGTTTCGAATCGATGTGACGGGCCGAGGTCGTGCAGTGCAGTCGCGGCGACGACGACTTTGAGGGTCGACGCGGGCACGAGCGGCTGGTGCTCATCGTGCTCGTAGAGGATCCGCCCGGTGTGGGCGTCCATGATGATCGCACCGGTCGTCGCGGGAAACGCTGCACCGTTGACGATCGGCGCCGCGGCGCCGATCACGCGAGCTCTGTCGGCATCGCCCCATGGCTTGCCGTTTCGCACGAATGCACTCGTGAAGGGCGGAGCGGTCGGAACGGCGGGCGTCGGAGCGGCGCTCGGCGCAATGCCGTGCGTCGAGCGCAGCGCGCGAATGCCGAACGTCGCGATGACGATGAAGACGACGAGTGCGAGCAGGAGCCGCAAGCGATGCGCGATGATGCGACGGCGACGCTTGCGAGCGACGCTGCGCGGAACGTATTGGCGCGAATAGTACCTAGGCGGACGACCGGCCACTCGTGTCTTCCCACCACTCCGGCCGCTCATCCCAACGCGAGAACCAGTAGACGAGCGACTGCCATTTGCCGAACTGCGCAAACCGGCGCCGTATCTGCTTTTCCGTCGGACGCTTGCCGCGAAACCATTCGCGCTTCGCGTACGCGATCGTCGCCGAGTCGACCGAGATGTGATCGTATCGCCCGAGCAAGTTCATCAGGTAATGAGCGGACGATTTTCCGATGCCCTTGACGTCTGTGAGCGCCTTGAAGAGCTCGTCGAGCTCCATGCCGCTCGAATGTGCGTCGAGCTGGTCGAGGTCGATATCGCCGGACTTGATGCGCTTCGCGAGATCGATGATATACGGCGAGCGATAGCCGGCACGGACCTTGTCGCGCAGAAACCGCTCGCCGGCGCGAGCGATCTGACCGGGCGTCGGCCACGCGCGAAGGGTTGGCTCAGCCGGACACGGATCGCCGAGCTCCGCGAGACGGTTGATCATGACGACCGCCTGTTTCCAGACGACGTTCGTTCCGAGAATCGTCTTGACGATGTCTTCCCATAGCGACGACGCGCGCATGAGCCGACCAGCGCCCGCCTTCCGTGCATCCTTCAGTTCAGGTTGCGCCTTCGACAGCGCATAAAATCCGTCGAGGCGCTCGTCCAGGTGAAGCATCGACTTGGCGCGGCGCGCCATCTCCTGCGCAACGCCCGGATCCCCGGCGCCATCTCCAACCGTCGTGACGAGAACCTCGCGGTGCGTCTTCGTATCGACGCCGTCGTCGGTCACCTCGACGAGGAAGATGCGGCCGTCGCGCAACGTCTCGACGCGCTGCAGCGTGCGACGGTCGTGGATCCAACGGAAGGGGCGCGTCTGATACCAGCCGTGACAGATGACCGTTGGAAAAAGGCCGAACGGTTTCTTCACGGGCACGCGGACGCTGGCGGATTCCAAGAGCGGATCGGTCTTTCGCGACATCAAGGCAAAGCGATGCGTTCGCGCAGGCCTAAGACGCGACGCCTGCGATTCCCTTTATGACAATCATGACAACATCAGGGCACGAATCGATACGTCAACTGGTACGCGCGAACCGCACCGGCCGGAGCGGGCTCGTACGTGCTTGCGAGCGCGGCTTTCATCGCCGCTGCGTCGAGATAGTCGATACCCGATGAGCTCGTGACGAATGCGTCGATGACACGCCCGCTTCCATCAACGATGCTGTCGATCGTGAGATGGCCGGCCGTCCGGTTTCCGTCCGCCCCTTTTGGATACGCAGGCACGACTTCGTGCGTGAATTGAGCGCGCTCCATCGGTTCGAGGCCAAGGATGTCAAGCGGCTTGCCCGAGATGAATCGCGTCGATCCGATTGCGCTAGCGATGCGCCCGGGCTCGTCGATGTTCCGATTGCAGTCAATGATCGCGCCTCTCGAGTTC
>DASQJC010000232.1:0-5601 GCA_035631255.1 Candidatus Eremiobacteraceae bacterium
AACATGGTCGCCGTCGTCACCGACGGCACCGCCGTCCTCGGACTCGGCGATATCGGTCCATTCGCCGCGCTTCCCGTGATGGAAGGCAAGGCGATGCTCTTCAAGGAGTTCGGACACGTCGATGCGTTTCCGATCTGCCTCGACACGAAGGACGTCGATGAGATCGTCGAGACCGTCGTTCGTATCGCGCCGGGCTTCGGCGGCATCAACCTCGAGGACATCTCATCGCCGCGCTGCTTCGAAGTCGAACGCAAGCTCATCGAACAGCTCGACATCCCGGTGATGCACGACGATCAGCACGGCACGGCGGTCGTCATCCTCGCGGCGCTCATCAACGCGCTCAAGGTCGTCGGGAAGAAACTCGAGGACGTCCGCATCGTCATCCTCGGCATCGGTGCTGCGGGCGGATCGTGCGCACGGCTCTTGCTGTCCGCGGGCGCGGGCGATGTGATCGGCGTTGGACTCGAAGGCGCATATGTCCGAGGCACGACGTACGACAACGCGATGAAGCAGTGGATCGCAGACAATGGAAACAAGCAGGCGCGTGCCGGCAAGCTCGAAGACGTCATCAAGGGCGCCGACGTTTTCATCGGACTAAGCGGGCCGAACGCGCTTTCGCTCGACGCAGTGAAGTCGATGAGCAAAGACGCGATCGTTTTCGCGATGGCAAATCCCGTGCCAGAGATCTCTCCCGATATCGCAGAGCCGTATGTCGCGGTGATAGCGACCGGACGTTCGGACTATCCGAATCAGGTGAACAACGTGCTCGCGTTTCCCGGGATATTCCGCGGTGCGCTCGACGTTCGCGCGAGCAGGATCAACGAGCCGATGCTTCTCGCAGCCGCGCATGCGATCGCTGGCGTCATCGGCGATGACGAAGTGCTGTCGGACTATATCATACCAAGCGTGTTCGATAAGCGCGTCGTCGAAGCCGTGAGTCGCGCGGTCGCAAACGCCGCGGTCGATACCGAGGTCGCGCGCAAAAGGATGAAAACGGAGGAGCCCGTTCGAACGGGCAGCGCATGAAAAGCGAGCCTAAAGTAAGGGCATCGCTTCCGGAGGGTCTCACCCCGGAGCGGCTGCTCGAGATGTACTACTATATGGTGCTCACGCGCACGTGCGATGACCGCGGGTTCGCCCTCAATCGCCAGGGCAAGATCCCGTTCGCGGCGACCTGCCAAGGCCACGAGGCCATCCAGGTCGGTGCGGCGTTCGCTCTGCGGCGCGGCGTCGACTGGCTCGTACCTTATTATCGCGACACGTGCATGGCGCTCTCGTTCGGCGTGACGCCGCGCGAGCAGCTCATGTGCCTCTTCGCGCGCAAAGGCGACATCTTCTCGAGCGGCCGCCAGTTCCCGAACCACTATAGCGTGCCCGATCGCCAGATCGCGAGCATTTCGAGCATCATCGCGGCGCACGTGACGCACGCGGTCGGCATCGCGCTCTCGATCAAGATGCGCAAGCAGCCCGCGGTTGTCCTTACCTCGTTCGGTGAAGGCTCGACGAGCGAAGGCGAGTGGCACGAAGCGCTCAATTTCGCCGGCATCCACAAGGTGCCCATCATCTTCTTGTGCGAGAACAACGAATATGCGATTTCGGTCCATCAGTCGTTGCAGATGGGCGTGAAGAACGTCGCCGATCGCGCCGCAGGTTACGGTTTCCCGGGCGTCATCTGCGACGGTACCGATCCGGTGCAGTCGTACGAAACGGTGCGCGATGCCGTCGAACGTGCTCGCTCGGGAGGCGGCCCGACGCTCGTCGAGGCGAAGTGCTATCGCGCGATGTCGCACACGAGCGACGACAACCAGTTGACGTATCGCACGCAAGACGAGATCGAAGCGGTGAAGACGCGCGATCCGATCCCGCGCTTCGAGAATTGGCTCAAAGAACGCGGCATGCTCGATGACGACACGATAGCCGAGCTCAAAGCGAAGGCGCTGCGCGATGTCAACGACGCGACCGATTGGGCTGAAGCGCAAGAACCGCCGGGCGAACGCGATCTTTACACGCACGTCTACGGCTCCGGCCCGCTCTCCTAAGGGACGATCATGGCGACAAAGAATCTCCTCGAGGCAGTGCGCGAAACGCTCCACGATGCGATGGCGTCGGACGAGCGCGTCTTCATCATGGGCGAAGACGTCGGTGCGCGCGGCAACGTCTTTCTCATCACCGCCGGATTTCAAGAAGAGTTCGGACGCGAGCGAATCATCGACACGCCGCTCGCCGAGGCGTCGATCATCGGCGTCGCGATCGGCGCCGCGATGGCTGGACTGCGGCCGATCGCCGAGATCCAATTCGCCGACTTCATCTATCCGGCGTTCAACCAGATCGTCGGCGAAGCGGCGAAGACACGTTATCGCAGCGCCGGCGGCAACACGTGTCCGCTCGTCATCCGCACGCCGTATGGCGGCGGTGTCCGCGGCGCGCTGTCGCACTCGGTGAGCATCGAAGCGCTGTTCTATCACGTGCCGGGTTTGCGCGTCTTGGCACCGTCGACGCCGGCGGATGCGAAGGGCTTGCTCACGAGCGCGATCGCCGATGAGGATCCGGTGCTCTTCCTCGAGCACAAGCGCACATATCGCCTCATCAAAGGCGAGGTCCCCGAAGGTCGCTACACGGTTCCGATCGGCAAGGCTGATATCGCGCGCGCCGGCAAAGACCTGAGCGTCATCACGTACGGTCTCATGCGTCACTTCGCCGTCGAGGCGGCCGAGAAGATCGCAGCCGAGGGGATCGACGCCGAAGTCGTCGACCTGCGGTCGATCCGGCCGATGGATCGCGAGACGATCGTCGCGTCGGCGACGAAGACGCGGCGCGTGCTCGTCGTCCACGAAGACAACAAGTTCGGCGGCGTCGGCGCTGAGATCTCGGCGGCGATCGCAGAAGAGGCGCTCTTCGAGCTCGATGCGCCGATCAAGCGTTTGTGCGGGCCCGACGTGCCGGCGATGGGCTACGCGAAGGAATACGAAGAGGCGTTCATGCCGTCGCCGGACCGGATCGCCGACGCGATGCGCGAGCTCGCGCGCTTCTAGTTTTGAATTCGTAGCGGCCGAGCGAAGCTCGGCAAGTCTCGGACGCAAAGGTAGGTCTAGTTTGTCGCAAGTCATCATGCCGCAGCTCGGCGAGACGGTCACCGAAGGCACCGTCGGGCGTTGGCTCAAGAAAGTCGGCGATCAAGTCGAGAAGTACGAGCCGCTGCTCGAAGTCGAGACCGACAAGGTCGCGTCCGAGATCCCATCACCGTTCGCCGGTACGCTGACGTCGATTCTCGCGCAAGAAGGCACGACCGTGCCTGTCGGCGCTCCGATCTGCGAGATCGGCGGAGCCGCCGGCGGTGGTTCGTCGACAGGATCGGGCACGGCAACGTCAGCGGCGGCATCACCCGCCACGGCACAAGCCGCAAGCGGCGCAAGCCAAGCGAGTTCGCCGGGTTCATCCGCCGGCTTGGTATCGACCAGCGGCAACGGCGTACGGTATTCACCCGCCGTCAGAAAACTTGCGCGCGAGCATCGCGTCGATCTTGGCGCAGTTTCCGGCACAGGCCGAGGCGGACGCGTCACGGCGCACGATGTCACCGCTCATGTCGGTTCCGGTGCTGCAGCAGCAGAGCGGTATTCGCCTTCAGTGCAAGTCGCGAGCGCTGCGATCTTACCGCCTCGCGCTCTCGCCGCGCATGCGCCTTCACCGATGCCGGTCGCGCCGGCCGGTGACGAAGACACGGTCATCCGCCTTTCGCAGATGCGCAAGACGATCGCCGAGCGCATGGTCCTTTCGACGTCGACGATTCCGCACGCGTGGTGCATGATGGAAGCCGACGTCACCGACCTCTCGCGCTGGCGCGACAAAGAGAAGGCCGCGTTCAAGGCTCGCGAGGGCGTCAATCTGACGTACTTGCCGATCGTCGTATCGACGGTATGCCGCGCCATCCGCGAAGTGCCTGCGGTGAACAGCACGTGGGCCGGCGATCACATCATCATGCGCAAGCATATCAATGTCGGCATCGCGATCGACGTCGAGGATGGTCTCGTCGTACCGGTCGTACGCGACGCCGATCGCTTCAGCCTCGCGGGCCTCGCGCAAGCGATCAACGAGCTCGTCGACAAAGCGCGCAAGCGACGGCTGACCATGGCGGACTTATCCGACGGAACGATCACCGTCGACAATACAGGCGCCCTCGGCAACGTCGCATCGGTTCCGATCATCAATCCGCCGCAGGCGGCGATCATCACGATGGAAGCGGTCGTGAAACGGCCGTGGGTCGTCAACGACGCGATCGCGATCCGCTCGATCATGAATCTGTGCTTGTGCATCGACCATCGCGTGCTCGATGGCGCAGCGGCGTCCCGATTCCTAGGTTCCGTGAAGGCGCAACTGGAGTCGTTCCAACCGGGTTAAGGGCTGGCCCGGCGGACGGGAATGGTCAGGTTCCAGGCGAACCCTGGTGCGGCCGCCACGTGGAGACGGCCAACTAGCGCATTTGACGTCTACGAAAGGTATTCGATGAGCCTGAAGCATCGACGCTTCGCTGCCGCTGCTGTCGCGACGCTCACCGCCTTCGTCTTATCGTCTTGTACCGGCAGTGATCTGCCGATGCCGCCGAACGGTCCGGACGGTCAGGGCTTCTCCACGAACAACGCGCTGGTGCGGGTCGTCAACGGGTCGCCTAATGCGGGGTCGGCGTGCGTGGTTTTCGGCGTCGCGACGACGTGCGTCGACGTCTTCCTCGACGGCAAGCTGATCGCGCCGGACGTGCCTTACTCGCAAGGCGGACTGCCGGGCTCGGCGGCGATCTTGCCCTACGCCTCGATTCCCGCAGGCCAAGTGCTCGTCCAAATATTCGCCTCGCCGACGGTACCCGGCGGACCCGAAGGAAACGAAGTTTACGGATTGCCGATCACGACGTCGGCGAACGCGAAGTACTCGTTCGTCCTCGCCGGCCAAGCCGTATTGCCGCCGCCGAACCCGCCGTTCTACCAAGGTTACGTGTTCAAGGACGGCCTGTTCCAATCCGGCTTCGGCGACGTCATGGGAGTTTTCCACAACGCGTCGCTCAATGCGGGCACAGTTCAGTTCGCCGTCAATTGCACATCCTGTCCGCCCAAACAGCCGATCGGTAACCCTGCGGCAGCGGGCGTGTCGCGCGGTCCGGCGAGCCTCATACCGTCCGGCGGCTATTCGCTCGGAACCACCGGCGCTACGATTCCCGCGTCGAATCTTGACGGTTTGAACACGGGCAACGTCCTGCCCGATCCGCTCGGCAAGCAGAACGTGAGCATATATCTCGTCGACACGCTCGGCGCCGGCTTCCAGATCATCGGCATCGAAGACTCAAACGGCTAGCCCAGATAATGTAGTAGGCCGAGCTGAGCTCGGCTAATCGAGCGCGCGGAGTTCGACCGCGCGGTAGCCCCACATGAGCGCGACGACGACGATAGCCGCACCCGCGAACGTGAACGCCACCGGGAGCGACCACACGCTCGCCACTGATCCGAGCACCCACGTGCCGAACGGCATGAGCCCGAGGAACGTCATGGTATAGAGCGCCATGACGCGTCCGCGCATGTCGATGCGCGTGTACGTCTGCAGCAGGGTGTTCGCCAT
>DASQJC010000233.1:0-4104 GCA_035631255.1 Candidatus Eremiobacteraceae bacterium
GCGGTGCGGGCGTAGCTGAGCCGGTATCGAGCGCAAGACCCGGCGCCAGTGCAAGCATCATCGAGACGACCAAAGCGGAAGCCATCGCGAACTCCCCTTCTGGTCTATTGTATCGGCAGTTCGCCCGGTTTGGTAGCGGCTAGCCTTCTGCTTTGCCCGGCGCCGGGACCGCGGCGGGCGACGGCGCTGTGAGCTTGGTCCGTCCCAACGCTACCACGACTGCCGCGTACAAGACGCCGAGCCCGATCGTGATGGCGGCGATGATCTGATCGAGCGTGGATTGATGGCGGAAGTTCAGGTCGAGCAAGGCGGCGATCGCGAGCGTGCCGAGCGCAGGCAAGACGACGCGCGTCGGATCTGTGATCGGGGTGCCCTTGCGTACGAAGTGGACGACGCACGACGCGCCTGTCAGGATGAAAGTGAGGTTGAGCAGCACGGCCGTCGCGTTCACGACTTCGTTGAGCGCGTTCGTCGCCGACGGCAGCAAGCCGGTGAGGATCGTGATGACGAACACGCCGGCGTTGACCACCGCAATCGCGACGTAGGGAGTGCCGAAAATCGGATGCACTGCTGCGAGTGAGCTTGGGAATAAGCGGTCGCGCGCCATCGAGAACATGCCGCGCGAGATGCCGAGCTGCGTTGTCCAAAGCGTCGCCGCGGTGGAGACGAGAACGGTCGCGATCATCGCGGTCGCGTACCATCCGCCACCCAGACGTGCCGCGACGTATGCAAGGCTGTCGTCGGCGTTCGACGCGAGTCCGTTCAGCGGCGCGATCTTCATGAACGCGACCATGCAGACGAGGATGAGGCCGACGGTGACGATCAAGCCGATGAGTCCGCCAAGCCCGGGGATTCGCGAGCCGCCTTGGTTCTCTTCAGACGAATAGGATGAGACTTCCCAGCCGTCGGTGACCCACACCGCGAGCACCATCGCGGCCAAGAAACCGTCGACGCCGCCTGAACCGAACGTCAGCACGTGGAGGTTCGAAGGCGCTGCGACTGAGCCGGAAGGCGGGTGGAAGAACGCGAGCGCTGCGAAGCCGAGCAACACCGCACACTCGAACAATAGGAAGAGACCCGAGACACGCGCGGTCGGTCGGATGCCGCCGATGAGGAGCAGACTCGCGATGATGACCCAGACGCTCCCCGTGATCGCGACCGCTAGTGCGTTGTCCGGCCAGGTGCTTGGCGCGAGATGGAAATGCGCAGCAAGATCGAGCGTGTAGATTCCGGCCGGAACGACGGCCGCCACCGCCGCGAAGAAATAGGAAAGCACGACGACCCACGCCCCGAAGGCGCCGACACCCGGACCGAATGCAAGGCGCGACCATGCATATGTCGATCCGGCGTCAGGATGCTCTTCGCAAAGCCGGTGAAACGCGATCGCGATGAAGATGATCGGAATCGTCAAAGCGACGAGCGCCATCGGAGCGCCCGTGCCCGCGGCAGCGACCATTAGACCGAAGGTCACTGCGATCGAGTACGCCGGAGCCATGCTTGCGGACGACAGAATCGACAGGTCCGCAAGGCCGAGGACTCGCGCGAGCGAGCGCCGTTGCGTAGCCACGATGCTTCAATTCCGCCCCCTTGCCCGAGCCCCTGCTCGCGCGCCTCAGCGCGATGTTTGACGCCGATGCGCGAAGCAAAGTCTTACGAGCGATGCGTCACGGAACCGAAGCGAGCGCCGCATTAGCGTCAACGCGGCCGAAGCCTTGACGCGCGTCGCCGATGTCGATCGCCGTCGACGTGATAGTCGACGCGATCTGCGCCGGCGTCAAAGATGAGTCGTCGGACAGCATGAGAGCTGCGAGCCCGGCGACATGCGGCGACGCCATCGACGTGCCCGCTATGAGGACGGTGTCACTGCCTCCGCCGAACGCGGTCGTCGAATAGAGGTTGAGTATCCACTGCAGGTAATCGATGCAACTCGATACGGGGCATTGGATCTGTTGCGAGCTCGGATCGCCGCCGGGTGCGACGACGTAATTCCTCGATTTGTCGGTCGTGTAGTTGGAGTAGCTCGCGACGTATTCATATGCGGTTCCGTAGTCGCGCGCCGACGGGGCGTCGCACAGCGCTGAGGCTCCGACGGCGATCACGCCGGGGTCTGCTGCCGGGTAGTCGAGCGTTGGCTGCCCGACTCCGTGTGCGTTCCCGTTGCCTGCGGCGGCAACGACGGTGACGCCCGCGGCGATCGCGCGCGCGACTGCCGGCTCTTCGTACGTCGTGTCCGCAGTGGGAGATCCGAGGCTCAGGTTGATCACCTTCGCACCGTTCGCGACTGCCCAGTCGATGGCGGCTGCGACGTCGCGCGTCGAGGCCGGTGGATTCGTGTGCTGCGGTGAGGGCGTCGGGAAGACGCGCGCTTCGATGAGGCTGACACCGCCCGCCATCCCGGCGGTGGCGACCGCGTTGTTCGTATCGCCCGCTGCGATGCCGGAGGTGTCGGTGCCGTGACCATCACCGTCTTGGATGCTCGCGCCCGTATCGACCGACCCGTCGCCGCGATCGAAGACGACGGTTGCGACGACGCGACCTCCTTGGAGGTCGGGATTAGTCGTGTCGTAGCCGGTGTCGATGATCGCGATTCGGACGGAAGAGTCGCCGAAAGCCTGCGAGTCCGACCACGCTTTGGGCAGCGACATCACGTACATATCCCACTCGATCGGCGGATTCGAGACCGAGGGGTTTTGCGGATCGTAAGGCAGCGATCCGAAATCGGGATCATTCGGGATGACGTCGAGCGTATGGCGGTAGACGATCGGTCCGGCGTCGATCACGCCGGGCAACCCGCGGATGCTGCGAGCGGCGACTCGCGGATCGGTGTTCGCGGGGATCGAGAGCGTCGCGGCGCCGTGTCTGTCGATCGTCGACAGCGCGCGTCCGCCGATGAGTGACTCCGCGTGCTGCAACAGTTGCGGATCGGACGATGCGAAGCGGACGCCGACCTCGCCGAGAACGATGTCCGAGCTCGACGTATCGATGGAGGGTGGACGAACGCGAACTCCGCCGATGGCCGTCGAATGCGCCATGCTCGGCGAGAATGCGGTCTGCACGCAGCGCTTCGGCGCGGCGGTCGGCACCGCCGAAGCGACGGTCGTCGATCCTCCACCGCCGCATGCTGCGAGAAAGAGCGCGGCCAAACACGCTGCGGAAGCTGCGATCGGTCGGCGGACGATCGGGATGACACCTATCGTGATGATGTCCATCGTGAGGATGCCCCTAGACATCTTCGACGACGGTTCCCCGCGATGCGCCGAAGGTGCTCCCAATAAAGCTGGTTGGCAGCTCGCTAATTTTTCTCAGCGGGCAGCCTTCCACGCCATGGAGAGCGCCGCGATTGTCGCGCGCCGCTGGATGACGCCGCGCGTTCCCGGCAGGTTGAGGCGGCGGACCGTCGTCTTGTCGCCCGGTCGCGCGAGAGCGACGAACACGAGACCGACCGGTTTGTCGGCCGTGCCGCCGCCTGGCCCTGCGATGCCGGTCGTCGATATCGCGAGTGTCGCATGGAGGTGCTCGCGTGCGCCGATCGCCATCGCTTTCGCGACCTCCTCGCTGACGGCGCCGTGTTGTGCGATGAGCGCCGGATCGACGCCGAGCAGCCGCGCCTTCGCGTCGTCCGCGTACGCGATGACGCCGCCTTTGAAGTAATCGGATGCGCCCGGAACGGATGCGATCGCGGCCGCGATGAGGCCGCCCGTACACGACTCGGCGACCGCGATGGACCAGCCGCGTGCGCGAAGCGACTCGCCAAGGCTTTGCTCGAACGTGCCGTCGTCGGTCGCGAAGATGCAGTCGCCGAGCCGCTCGCGCAGCTGCGCTTCGAGGATGGCGATCATCGGCGCGGCGGTTTGCGCGTCTTGGGCCTTCGCCGTGATCTTGACGTCGACGAGTCCCGGGCGGGCGAGCACGGCGATGCTCGGGTTGCGGCTCTCGCGGAACAGGTCGGCGATGCGCTCGTCGAGATCCGATTCGCCGACGCCGACCGTGTGGAGCACGCGCGTCACGATGACGGCGTTGATGGCGAAACGCTTGATGAGCCATGGAATCACGAGTTCGTGGAGCATCGGATCGAGTTCGGCGGGCGGGCCTGGCATTGCGATC
>DASQJC010000234.1:0-9300 GCA_035631255.1 Candidatus Eremiobacteraceae bacterium
AGACCTCGACCAATTCGTGTGGGCATACCTGCAGCAGCGACGCGCAACTGAAGTATTAGGTCTGAAAGCTAGCGGCGCTTTTTCGCCGTCCGCTTCTTCGCCGTCCGTTTCTTCGTTTTCGTCTTGCCCCCAGAATGATGAGGCTTTTTCTTCTTACTCGCCACGAGCCAGTAGCAGCAATTGGGGGCCATCGACAAAGGCGCCGTGTGTTTGGTTGGCGTCGCGCTGGTCGCGACACCGAGCTCGCAGATCACACAACCCGCGGGAATCCCGATTGAACGGTTCGTGAACACGATATCCCCGACGGTCGTTCCCGGGGTGATGGCGGCCTTATATCCATAGATCTCGTCCGCATTCGTGGCTGCGATCAAAGAAGGTTTGGCGAAGTACGGATGCAGACCGATGATGTCGGCGACGGTGGCGGCGATCGTGAGCACTGAACCTGTGGCCGAGAACTTCACGACGCTCCCGAGCGAGAGGCACAAAAATCGCGGAGGCGGCATTGACATGATGCTGGTCCTCGCAAACGTCGAAAATATAAAGAAGCCCAGGCGCTCTACAGAAGAGCGCCGCTGGGACTGGGTTGTTTACCGCGCCTATCCATCCTGTCGGCTCGGCCCGCCAACCGGAACAAACCGGAAATACCGAGCTCAAGCCGTGTTATAATTAGCCGCGAACATGGCCAGCGAACCGGATCGAGCGCCGGTCGCTCGACGTTTCCGAATCTTCACCGTGGCGGTCGTTAGCATTTGGATGCTAGTGACGTCCGTGCCGAGCATTTCGCGAGTCTGGCATCCGCTGGGCACGTTCGGCTATCGGTCGGACTCCGACGGCCGCGTCACGCAGGTCGCCACTGGGTCTCCGGCCGACGCAGCCGGCCTTCGCGTCGACGACCGCTTCGCGGTTTTGCTGACTCCGACTAGCGTCCGTCGCTATGCGCTCGGTCCCTTATTCGTGGCGCCGTCCGCTGGCGTCACTATCAGCTTGCCGGTGACTAGCGGCTCGAGCGTTCGGTCGATCGCGATGACAGCCGTGCCCGAGCAGCTTTCCCTCACGGACAAACTCGTGCAGATCGCGAGGGCGCTCGGCGTGCTGATCTTCTGCGCAGTCGGCGCCGCGCTCGTTCTGCTGCGTCCGAGCGTCACTACGTGGGCGTTCTTCCTTTACACGATAGGGCTGAATCCGGGATCGGACGCGACGTTCGATGCCGCATTGCCGCCGGCGCTCTATCCCGTGAATTGGTCGCTCGAGACGCTGGCGCTAACAGTAGGGAATGTCGGCTTCCTCTCGTTCGCTCTGCGCTTTCCAGCGGACCAGCTCAGCGGGTGGCGTCTGGCGGTCGGTCGTGCCATTCCGTTCGCTTACATCGTGCTTGGAGCGCTCGCGGTGTACTCAGTGCTTGCGCCGTACTTGCTCGGTCTGGCGACCGAATCGATCTCGCGCGTCCTCTTCGGAGCCGCCGGATTCGTTTTTCTCGCCGGTCTTGCTGCGCTTGTCGCGACCTACTTCCGTTACACGGGGGTCGAGCGACAGCGCATCACGTGGGTCATCCTCGGCGCCGCTATCGGGGCGCCGTCATACGCGCTCGCGACGATCTTCGATCTGACCTCGGCGCTCCCATATCCGCCATATTGGGTGATCGGACTTTTGCTGTCGTTGAACGTGCTCGTACCGGTCGCCATCGCCTACGCTGTCATAAGGCACCACGTCATCGACGTCAGTTTCGTCATCAGCCGCGCGCTGGTCTATGCGGTACTCACCGGCGTCCTCGTCGGTGCGTTCGCCCTCGCTGATTGGTTGCTCGGGCGCGAGCTATCGAGTTCCGGACTCGCTGTCGCAGCTGAGGTCGGTATCTCGATCGCCTTCGCATTCTGGCTCAACAGCCTCCATCGCCGCGTGGATCGATTCGTCGACAGCACGCTCTTCCGTGCCCGACACCTCGCCGAGCGCCGCCTCGAACGAGTGGCGCGTGCGTTACCTCATGCCCGCAGCCACGAGCTCGTGAGCGAACTGCTCGTCCGCGAGCCTATCGACGCTCTCGGTCTTGCATCAGCCGCGCTATTCCGGCGGACGCTCGACGATGTATTCGTTCGCGATGCCGCAGTTGGTTGGGACGACTTTGCTACTGAGATCGATCCTGCCGACACGCTGGTGGTGCACCTCGAGGCCGAGCAAACATCGATCGACATCCACGACGTCCGCTGGACACGCGCCGACGTCCCCGCGGGTGCCGCGCATCCACATCTCGCCGTGCCGATCATCGTCCGCAGGCGGCTCGTCGGATTCATCCTCTTCGGCGGTCACGTCGGCGGCGTCGCACTCGATCCGGACGAGGTGCGGATCATCGGCGGACTTATGACGGGAGCCGGGGCGGCGTACGACCATCTCGATGCGGAGGCGATGCGACGTGACTCTGCTGCGCTGAGAGAGCAGGCGGCTACTTTGGCGCGCCGTGTGACGGAACTCGAAGCCGAACTCGACAAAGCGCGAACCGGCGCACCCAAGGCAGAGCTGACGTGAGCACCGTCGCCAAAGGTTCGGGACGCGGCGCACCGAAGTAATAGGGCGTATCGGTCCCGCGGTCGTCGTCAGAGAGAGACCAAAGGACGACGCGACGTCGGGAGAAAGGGGGTGGTCGCCGTCAGTACAGACAGTAGCAAGTTTCACCCAGGTCTTACGGTCGGCGAAGCCTTTGCTCTCCACCCCGGTGCGAGAGCGGTCTTCGCCAACTTCCACCTCGGCGGATGCGCTCACTGCGCGATCTCGGAGTTCGAGACCATCGAGCAGGTGAGCGAGGGATATGGGATCCCGCTGGAGATGATCATGGATGCCCTCAACGGGCTTCCGGATCTAGCCCCCCAGGTTCCGGTCGAGAAAGCCTCTTAGCAACTCCGGTTTGTCCACCCCCGAGCGTCTGACAAAGGCGCTCGTTTTTTTTGCCGGAAAGACGCCCGTGATGCCGCGCGTTTCGGTGATCGTCGTCAGCTACAATGCCGCCGATCAGCTCGAGTCATGTCTGCGTTCGCTCGTCGCTTTGTCCGAGGTGCGACGCGATGCGTCTTTCGCGCAGGTGATCGTCTCGGACAACGGCTCTGTCGACGACAGCCTCGCTCGCGCAAAGCTAGCATTTCCGAACGTCGAGGTGATCGAGAACAAAGCGAATCTCGGCTTTGCGAAGGGGTGCAACGTCGGAGCACGGGTCGCCAAAGCGCCTTTGCTGTTCTTCTTCAATCCCGATGCGGTCGCGCACGAAGGCCTTCTCGAAAAAGCCGTGACATATTTTGACACGCATCCGGACGTTGCGATGGCGGGCGCGAAACTGCTCAATGAAGACGGTTCGATCGCCGAATCGTGCGGCGAATTCGACACGTGGTGGCAATCGTTCTTGAGGAGCTCGGCTTGGGGCGACTGGCCGATCTTTCGCAAGCAGTCTAACGGTTACAAGCTGCGTCAGTGGGACTACTCGACCGAGCGCGACGTCGACCTCGTCGTCGGAGCGGCGATGTTCATCCGCCGCGAAATCTTCGAACAGCTGGGCGGATTCGACGAGCGTTTCTTCCTCTATCATGAGGAAATCGACTTCGCTCACCGTCTCCGCGATGCGGGCAAGCGCGTCGTCTACTTGCCGCAGTGCGTCGTCACGCACCTCAGCGAGCAAGGCGGTTCGCAGAAGACATGGGGCAAGACGGGCGTTCTCAATTGGCGCCAGCGTAGCCGGCGGCTTTACTGGATCAAACGTCACGGTCGCTTCTGGTACTGGTCGCTGAGCGCGGCGTTGGCGGGGAGATACGTGCTCTACGTCGCAATCGTCGTCGGAGTGGTCGCGTGGATACGAAGCGTTCTGCATTAGCAGCCCTGCACGCGCAAGCGGATGCGTGTCGCCGCTGCGCGATCGCGACGACGCGAAATAGGATCGTCTGCGGCGTCGGAGACCCGGATAGTCCGCTCATGATCGTCGGCGAAGGGCCGGGCGAAAACGAGGATCGTCAAGGCGCGCCGTTCGTCGGCCGCGCGGGCGAGCTGCTGACGAAGATGCTCGCCGCGATCGGATTGCGGCGCGACGACGTCTTCATCACGAACACGATCAAGTGCCGCGCGTCGACTGAAGAAAACGGCCGCGTCTTCAATCGCGCTCCGATGCAGGAAGAGATCGCGAACTGCCGCGAGTACCTCGACCGCGAGATCGCGATCGTCAAGCCGCGGGTCATCCTCGCGCTCGGCGCGCCGGCGGCGAAGTCGTTCCTAGGAGCCGGCTTTGGCATAACGCGACAACGCGGCATCTGGTACGCCGGCCCAGCAGGCACCGATCTCATCGTGACGTTCCACCCGGCGTACATCCTCCGTCTGACCGGCGGTCAGATCGACGCGATGAAGCGCCTTGTATGGAGCGATTTGCAGGCAGTGCGCCGCAAGCTCGACGAACTGAAACAAGCCGCGGATCTACCTGATGGTCTGACCGCGTCGGTCGACCATGACGGTCGACCGCTCCATCCTCCAGCGCAAGCCGAAGAGCTCAAACTATTCTAACGATGACGAAGACGCATGTCCGCGATCCGCGCGAAATCTGGTGGCGCGGACGCGCTCGCGAAGCGGGTTTCGAGAGCGCCGAGGCCGCAGCCGCGGCGCTCGGCTTGCAGCGCTATCGCCTCGAACAGATCTACCGGGCTGCTGCAAAAGACCTCGTCGGCGATTTTTCGCGGATCTCGGTGCTGCCGAGCGATTTGCGGAAGCAGCTTGGTGCGCGGTTCAAGTTGTCGAGCCTCGCGCTCGAACGCGAGGTGACTTCCAAGGACGGTCAGACGACGAAGTTCCTCTTCGCACTTGTCGACGGCAAGGAAGTGGAAGTCGTCCTCATGCGCCATCGCGGCGAAAGGATGACGGCGTGCATCTCATCGCAGGCAGGCTGCGCGCTCAAATGCGATTTTTGCGCGACCGGCCAAGGCGGATTCTTCCGCAACATGACCGCGCTCGAGATCTTCGATCAGGCCGTGCATGTCGCTCGACGCGCGAAACTGGAGAAGCGCGGTCTTACGAATCTCGTCTTCATGGGTATGGGCGAGCCGTTCCTCAACTACGATGCCGTGATGGATTCGGTCGCGCTGCTCAATGATGGCCAAGGTTTCAACCTCGGCGCGCGACACATCACGATCTCGACTGCCGGCGTCGTTCCGGGCATCGAGAAGTTCACGAAGGAAGGCGTCCAGATCAATCTCGCGATCTCGCTGCACGCTCCCGATGACGTGCTTCGAACCGGACTGATGCCGATCAACAAGAAGTGGCCGATCGCGAAACTGATGGAGGCCGTAAAGGACTACGTGGCGACGACGAACCGAAAGGTCTTCTACGAATACCTGATGCTCGCAGGCGTCAACGACCGGCCCGAAGATGCGCGACAGCTCGCGGATCTTCTCGGCGGGCCGCTGCACCATGTGAACCTGATCCCGTACAACGCAACCGATGCGCCGTATAAACGCAGCGCGTCTGCGTCGATGCGGCGATTTCAAGAGATACTTCGCGAGCGCGGCGTCCCTTCGACGATTCGCCACACGATGGGCGATGACATCGCCGCGGCCTGCGGCCAGTTGAGGGCCGACACTGATCACGACGCAACCCACCATCCCGCGTTAGCGACTTAAGCATGTCGATGCGTCGCTATAAGCCCATGGCGAGCATCTGCGGCAGCTCAAAAGGGCCTTCCGTGACGCAACCGTTCGCTACCAGCATGTGCCCCTCGAAGAGTTGAAATAGCGAACCTGGATGGAGATGTCGCGCCAGTTCTCCTGTATGGTCGGCTCGAAGTGCAAATTGCGCACGGCAGTGTAGCGCGTCTTCCGATGCATCGATCCACTCGATGAAGAGGCCGAACACAACTCTCGGAGGTTGAGGCAAGTCGTCAAATGTTGCGTCTGGCAAATAATGGCCGACCCTTTCGCCGGCGGGTGGCGGAACTCGGCGCTGGTCTCGAATCTTCCATCGCTCGAATGGGGAATGCATACGACCACCCTCGTCATGCGACAAAAATTTTATGTCAGCTCGAAAAACGTCTTTCATCATCCGCTACCAAAGCCACGGGTCAACCGGTGGCCGAACCGATTCAGTCGTTAGAATCGATTCAGGTTGGTTGTTGAGGAACCTTTCAGCAGCGGAGTTCAAGCTGAAAGCGGAGTTGAACGGGACTCGGCAGCCGCGAAGCACGCTCCAGCGCGAGCGGTGACAGTCTAACATGCGAAGCTCGGACTCGGAAAATCGGAGGTGGGGGTGAATGGCGAAATTGATTTTCGCGATGTCTCAATCCCTCGATGGGTATGTCGACGTTGCGGAAGGGCTGCCGCTTCCCGACGATGCGCTCTTCCGTCACTTCACCGAATTCGAGAGAGGTCTGGCCGGCAGCGTCTACGGTCGTCGCGTATATGAGATGCTGCGCTACTGGGATGAAGATCGAGCCGAATGGAGCACGCTCGAGCGCGACTTTGCGATGGCCTGGCGATCGCAGCCGAAATGGGTAGCCTCACGTTCCCTGAAGTCGGTCGGTCCAAACACCACGCTCGTCGATAGCGACGTCGAAGCAGTGGTACGCCGCTTGAAGTCAGAACTCCATGGCAACATCGCCGTCGCCGGGCCTGAGTTAGCGGGGAGCCTCACCAAAGCAGGCTTGATCGATGAATATCATCTTTATCTCCGACCTGTCGTGCTTGGCGCAGGCAAACCGTATTTCGCGGGTAGTCGTCCGGCTCTACGGCTCATCGCTAGTGATCGCGTTGGCGAAGACGCGGTGCGATTGACATACGAAAGAGTGAAATCATGATCAACGATAAAGAGCTGGCGGTCGTCCTCAAACGTTTCGAGTCGCCCGATGAAGTCCGCGAATTCGAGAAAGGACGCTTCGAGGTCGTCAGGCTTGGTGGCATGACGATCGGACGAGCGATCTATCAGCCAGGCTGGAAGTGGTCGGCGCACGTCGGCGCGGGCATGGGCAAGTCGTCATGCGACGTCGAGCATGTCGGCATGGTCGTCTCGGGCTGCGCGACCGCCGCGATGAATGACGGCGACGTGCTCGAGATGCACGCAGGCGACGTCTTCTACATCCCACCGGGTCACGACAGCTGGGTCGTCGGCGACGAACCGTATGTCTCGCTCCATTTCCTCGGCACCGACACCTACGCGCGGAAGTGACGATTCGAAAGATTAGCTGACAATGGCCACTTGGCGTGACGTTCGCCGTCTCGCGCTTGCGCTTCCAGGCGCAAGCGAATCAAGATCGCGCGAGCACGCGGCGTGGCTGGTCAAAGACAAGTTCTTCGTCTGGGAGCGCCCGCTCCGGAAATCCGACCTCGAAGCGCTCGGTCCGAGCGCTCCGAAAGGTCCGATCCTCGGCGTTCGTACGGCTGGGCTCGAGATGAAGGAAGCGCTCATCGCGAGCAAGCCGCGCATCTACTTCACAACCCCGCACTTCGATGGTTACCCGGCGGTGCTGGTGCGGCTCGACAAGATCGGCGTCAAAGAGCTCAAAGATCTGATACTCGAGGCGTGGTTCGCGCGCGCTCCGAAAAAGACGGTCGAAGCATATCTGGGCTCGCAAGTCCCGCGCGCCGATCGACGACCGAAGAAATAGATCGTCAGGCTCGAGAACATTTCAGGCCACGCCCGCCCTCCTTATAGTATGAGCGCAAGGTCTTTTCTGCCGCGATGATACCGTGGGCAACATCAGATGATGTCACCGCGGCATCGTCTGGGGACGAGGCCGCTATCGAAGGGCTCATCACGACGATCTGGCCGAAATGTTTCCGGCTCGCCGCGTCCATAATCGGCGATACGCACCTCGCGCAAGACGCGGCGCAAGAATCCTGTGCGATCATCCACCGAAGGGTACGCGGCCTACGAGATCCTCAAGCGTTCACCGCCTGGGCTTATCGGATCGTCGCCCGCGAATCGCTCAGGTCTCGCGGCCGCGCCAGCGCTGACTCGAGTGCTCGATCGACCACGTTGGGTGCGTCAAACGATGGGACGACGACGATCGACGTATGGCGAGCGCTCGACGCGTTGCCTCGCGGGCTCCGCGAAGTCGTCGTCCTTTTCTATTTCGACGAGCTGACGAGTCGAGAGATCGCGTCGACCCTCAACGTTGCTCACGCGACGGTCCGAACAAGACTCGCCCGCGCCAGGGAACATTTACGCCGGCTGCTTGACGATTACGAGATCGAGCGAATACCCGCCACCGAAGGGTTGAGCCATCATGCCATTTGATCTTGCGACCACTGGGCGATCCGCGAGAGAGAACATCGCAGTGCCGGACGTTCCACTCGGCGGCATCCGCGAGCGCTCTCTCGCCTCAGCTCGCGCGGCGCGCCGGCGGACAGCAGTCGCCTTGGCCGCAGTTCTTGTCTTCGCCGGCGCTGGTGCTGCCTATGGAGCGAAGATCTATCAAGGTGTCCGTTTGATTCTTGGCGGCGGCAAGGTCGCGGTCAACATCGCCTCTCTCGTGATGGTTCGCGAACCAACCGCGGCCGATATCCGCGACATCGCCGAACGAGCGACGTTTCCAGTCATCCTTCCGGTCGGGCTGCCTTCAGACGCTCGAGCGACGATGGTCCTCTATGCTCCACGTGAGCATCCTGACTCGGTCACCATCGATTACTCCTCCGCACACGGATTCGGCGCCGGCTTCTCGCTTTTCGACACATCCCACGTCGAGACTAATAGCACGGCGCTTCCGTCTCAGCTAGAGCAAAGCGAGAAGGACGTCTATGTGTGGCGTGTCGGTCAGGAAACAGTCGTCGTTCCAAAATCGCACATGACCGGCCAGGATCAACAGCGCATCCAAACCGCGATGGCAGCCTCTTCGCGAACTGACAGTCTCGAGCGCACGACGCCTCTGCTGCAGATGATCTCCATTCAAGGTGCTTCTTCAGAAATCGTACAGATCGCATCACGCTATGCGCCTGCGAATGGCCGAGCCGTTCTCCTCGATGAGCGTTACTCGTCGCTCATACCGGCCGACGCTGCCAAGGGGCAGGCTTTCTTGGATACGCGAGTCGTCTACCTTGACGATATCCCGAGCGACAACGGTGAGCCCGATTATTCACAAGCGAAAATCAGCTTTCCGAAAAGAACCGTCATACCGCCTTCGGGAGTCCGCGCAATCGCTGTCGTGCTTCGTCGAGGCGAAGTTCGAACGAACTGCCCGTGCGCGATCCTCTTTGACGGCTCGGACGATTCGTCGTTCCGGATCTGGACGATACCATCCGGATCTCATCGCGGGTCGGTACACGAGTACTCGGTGGACGCAACGACATTAAGAGT
>DASQJC010000235.1:0-5753 GCA_035631255.1 Candidatus Eremiobacteraceae bacterium
TCCCGACGAAAGAGATAATCGCGGGTTCGAAGTCGTGGTCCCCGCTCGACGCCGACGAGATGAAGCAGCTCGCCGCGAGCACCGACAAGCCGATCAAGATCTTCTTCACGCAGGACGTCCACGACGGTTATCTCGAGACGCAGAACAGCGATTACGTCTGGGGCATCAAGCTAAAACCAGGCGACATGGACAAGCTCAAATCGACCCGGCCGGACCTTCCGGATCTCCAAGTCGTCGCCGAGGGCATCTCGCCGTATCCTGTGGTGACGATGGGTTTCGTGATGTTCAGCTCGATCTGCCCACACCTCGGGTGCCGCTTCAACTGGGATGACGGCGCGAGCAAGTTCATGTGCCCGTGCCACGGTTCGCAGTACTCGATCTACGGCGAGCACCTCGCCGGTCCGGCACCACGCGGCCTCGATCCGCTTCCGCTGCAAGAGAAGAGCGGAGCCGCTCAGATCACGTGGATCCGATACAAGCAAGGCGAGCCGACGCGCATCGTCGTGTCGTACACATAGCGCCCGCATCGCAGACGCCACCGAGAGGACGAAGATGATCCAAAGCGTTCTGACCTGGTTGGACCAGCGCACGGGCCTCGTCACGTTGACGAAGGACTTCCTCACGGAAGACGTGCCGGGCGGTGTGAGCTACTGGTACACCTTCGGCAGTGCGACGCTCATAGCGCTCGTCATCCAGATCATCACCGGCATCTTCCTCACGTTCTACTATTCGCCGTCGGCGACGACCGCGTGGGAATCGACGAAGTTCATCTACGACAAGGTCCTTCTTGGCCAGTTCGTCCTCAGTCTACATTACTGGGGCGCGTCGGCGATGATCGTCCTGGTGACGATACACCTGCTGCAGACGCTCGTGTGGGGCGCGTATAAGAGGCCCCGCGAAATGCAGTGGGTCGTCGGCGTCCTGCTGTTCTTCACGGTCCTGGCCATGGGCCTTACCGGCTACCTCTTGCCATGGGACCTCGACGCATATTTCGCGACGCAGGTGTCGGTCAACATCGCCGGCACGGTGCCTGTCATCGGTACGGCCATCGCGAACTTCTTGCAAGACGGTTCGACGATGGGCACGCTGACGATAGGCCGTTTCTACGGCTTGCACGTCTGGCTCACGCCGATACTCATCCTTTTGCTCGTCGGTTTGCATCTGACGATCTTCCGCCACAATGGCGCCGCGGGCCCGCCTGTCGACGAGAAGCCGAAGAAGGTCGGGCAGTTCTTCCCCGATCAGATCTTCATGGACACGGTCGTCGCGTTCATCATGTTCGGCATCATCGCGCTGCTCGCGTGGCACTCGCCCGCGCCGCTGCTCGCGAAGGCAGATCCGAACAACTCGACGTTCGTTCCCACGCCAGCGTGGTATTTCTACTCGCTTTACGGCATTCTCAACGCGTCGCCGCCGAGCATGGAGCTCGTCGCGACGGTGGTCATCCCAGGTCTTGCCGTGCTCGTACTCCTAGCGCTGCCATGGATCGACCGCAACCCGAGCCGGCGATGGAACACGCGATGGCTGTTGTTCGGAATCACGGCATTCGTCATGGCGAACATCGTCTACATGAGCTGGTTCGGCGCCAAGGTCATCGGCGAGCGTCAAGCCGCGAGCGGCTTTGCGGGTCTAACACCGGTTGAGGGCGCTGGTGCGCCGCCGGCGACACCGGCGCCGGTCGGCGGCGCCGCGGTCGCGAGCGCGGCCGGCGGACAGATCTTCACGCAGAACTGCTCGAGCTGTCATGGCGCGCAGGGCGGCGGAACGCCGAACGTCGCGCCGCCGCTCGCGAACAACCCGTACGTCTCCGGCGATCCGAAAGCGGTCATCCTGACGGTCGCCAACGGCATGCATGGGCAGCCGGCGATGGGTCAAAGCTTCGGCGCGATGCAGATGCCCGCGTGGAAAGCGCAGCTGAAGCCCGATCAGATCGCGCAGGTGATCAGTTACATCCGTGCTTCTTGGGGCAACCACGGAAGCGCGGTCACGACCGCGCAAGTGCAGGCCGCGCTCGGCGGCAAGCCTGCTGCTCCGGCGAAGACCGCACCGAAGACGAAGAAACCGCCGAAGAAGCCCTAGGTCAGCGTATGGGTGGACTCGCCGAACGCGATTGCATCCCGTGCAAAGGCGGCGTGCCGCCTTTGGGGGCGGATGCGATCAAATTCTTGCTCGCGGAGATCGACGGCTGGAGCGCGGTCGACGACCACCATCTGACGAAGACGTACAAGTTCAAAGACTTCGCCGGGGCGCTCGCTTTCGTCGATCGCGTCGGTGCGATGGCCGAGCAGCAGTGGCACCACCCTGATATCTATTTGGCGTGGGGCTCGGTGCGCATCGACATCTGGACGCACAAGATCAACGGCTTGACGGAAAGCGACTTCGTCTTCGCGGCGAAGTGCGACGCGCTTATCGCGGCCTGACTCAACCGTCTCAGAGACCTTCGATGACCGATAACCGATCGTCAATGCGGATGACGCGACGCTCCAACCGGTAGAGGTCTTCGCCGAACTTCCTTACGTCAGTCCTCAGCTCAGCCACGTCGGTCTTGAGTACAGTAACGTCGTCTTCGACTCGCCGCAATGCCGTAGCCAAAACGTCCTGTGAATGTAGGACCGCATCGAGGATCTCCCGAGCGGTCGGCTGGTCGCGGCTGTCCATCGTCATGACCGGCATTTACGTCGCGTCGATTCGGTGTCAAGCGAGTGGAACCTCGACGAGCCGCGCAGGTCGCGTGCGCCGTCATCCGCGAAGCCGTACAGACGCACGGGAGTCCGCGCAAGCAGCGGACTGAGAGGGCGGCTGAACGCCGCCGACCGTCAGCACCTGATCTGGATCATGCCAGCGCAGGGAGGAGAAGATGGCCACCACACTACCACCGCCGGTCCGCGGTTCTCACGCGTCAAGCCACAAGGTCTATGTCGACGGTCCGCACGGCATCCGCGTGCCGATGCGTCAGATCCATTTGACCGACGGGACCGATTTCCGCGTCTACGACACGAGCGGCCCGTATACCGATCCCGGACTCGAGTGCGATCCGCACGAAGGCATCGCGTCGCTTCGCGCTGCGTGGATCGATGAACGCGGCGACGTCGAGCGATTGGCGCAGCCGACATCTGCGTACAGGCGCGAACGCGAAGCGAAAGCCGAACTCGACTCGATCCGCTTCACGCACTCGCGGACGCCGTTTCGCGCGAAAGCCGGGCGCAACGTCACGCAGCTCCACTACGCGCGTCGAGGCGAGATCACGCCGGAGATGGAGTTCATCGCGCTGCGCGAGGGCGTCGCGCCGACATTCGTGCGCGACGAAGTGGCTCGCGGCCGAGCGATCATCCCCGCGAACATCAATCATCCGGAGAGCGAGCCGATGATCATCGGCCGCAACTTCCTCGTCAAGATCAACGCGAACATCGGCAACTCCGCGGTGTCGTCGACGATCGAAGCGGAAGTCGAGAAGATGACGTGGGCGACGCGCTGGGGTGCGGACACCGTCATGGATCTGTCGACGGGCAAGCACATCCACGAGACGCGCGAATGGATCTTGCGCAATTCGCCGGTGCCGATCGGCACGGTGCCGATCTATCAGGCGCTCGAGAAGGTGGACGGCAAGGTCGAAAAGCTCTCATGGGAGATCTTCCGCGACACGCTCATCGAGCAGGCGGAACAGGGCGTCGACTACTTCACGATCCATGCAGGCGTGCTGCTGCGCTACGTGCCGCTCACGGCGAACCGCATCACGGGCATCGTGTCGCGCGGGGGATCGATATTGGCGCAGTGGTGCCTGCTGCACCACGAAGAGAATTTCTTGTACACGCACTTCGAAGAGATCTGCGAGATCATGAAGGCGTACGACGTCTGCTTCTCGCTCGGCGACGGGCTGCGGCCCGGCTGCACCGCCGATGCGAACGATGCGGCGCAGTTCGGCGAACTAGACGCGCTCGGGGAATTGACGAAGATCGCGTGGCGTCACGACGTGCAGACGATGATCGAGGGACCAGGGCACGTCCAGATGCACCTCATCAAAGAGAACATGGAACGCCAGCTCGCGGCGTGCGACGAAGCGCCGTTCTACACGCTCGGGCCGCTCGTCACCGACATCGCTCCCGGCTACGATCACATCACGAGCGCGATCGGCGCTGCGATGATCGGCTGGTTCGGCACGGCGATGCTCTGCTACGTCACGCCGAAAGAACATCTCGGCTTGCCGGACAAGCAGGATGTCAAAGACGGCGTCATCGCTTACAAGATCGCGGCGCACGCCGCCGATCTCGCGAAAGGCCACCCGACCGCGCACGAATGGGATGACATCCTCTCGAAAGCGCGCTTCGAATTCCGGTGGGAAGATCAGTTCGCGCTATCGCTCGACCCGGAAACGGCGCGCGCATTCCACGACGAGACTCTCCCGGCGCAAGGCGCGAAAGTCGCGCATTTCTGCTCGATGTGCGGTCCGCATTTCTGCTCGATGCGCATCACGCAGGACGTCCGCGATTACGCGAAGCGCCAAGAGATCGAAGCTGGCATGAAAGCGAAAGCGGAAGAATACCGCGACTGGTCCGGCGCCTCGAAGAATAAGTGAGCGCCTAACGATACGACAAGGAGCGGTCGACCTTTACGGTCGACCGCTGCTTCCGTTCCGCCGACGAGCCCTTCCGCGATCGTCGATCGGAGCGTGGCACGCCGGGCGACGGTCGGCTAAACAGCGCCCGACATGCCACACTTGTGCGCGGCCGCGACGGTCGAGCTGAAGCTCGACCGCTACAGACACGTCACACTTGTTAGAGCGGCATGTTGCCCGAGTGCGGCAACACCTTCGTCATGTAGAGATAGCCGTTGAACGACCCTGTACCGGTCACGTTGTCGTAACCCGTATGAGCGCTGTAGTCGCCGTTGCTGCCGGTGACTATGTCGAAGAACACCTTGCCAGGATACGTCTTCTTCGGGAACATCGCATAGAGGCCGGTCTGGGCGAGCCCGAGCCGCTTGTTGTAATAACCGTCATACTGCGCGTAATCGGCGGCGAGGTTCGGCGCGACGATGCTCGTGCCGCCGATCTTCAACAGCGTCCCCGATCCGAGGTAGAAGAACGTGTAGCCGGTCGTGTTGTCGGCGAGCAGCGCGGCGTCGGGCGAGTTGCGTCCGGACGTGCTGCCGAGCGTCGGCACCGAGTTCTGATATGACGGCAGCGGGAAGATCACCGAAATTCCGCCGCCGCTTCCCGACCATCCGGTGTCGGTGTTGATCGAGTCATCGGTGTTGAGGAGCATCGAGGTGCCGCCCGAGGCGCCGACCCACGGTGAGCTCGACGGAAAATCGACACCTGTGATCGTGAACTGATTCGTATTGTCGGTACAATCTTTCGAGCCGTTATCGCCCGACGCTGCGAACATCGTCTGCCCTTCGGCGGCGCCTTGCTTGAACAGATCGTTATCCGCGAGGACCTCGTTGATGTCTTCGTCGATCTCGCAAAGGCCCCACGACGTCGTCACGACGTCGACGCGCTTGTCGTTGACGACCGCCTCGTACACGTCATCGAATGTCGACAAGAGGTTGTCGACGCCTTCATAGACGAGAACGTTGGCGCCAGGCGCGTTCGACGTCGATTGTTCGACGTCGGCCGTCGTCTCTTCGCTCTGATCGGCGTTGAAGATCCCCTGACCGCTTGAGTTATCGATGAGGACGCGGAAGACGTACGCTCCCGGGTCGCGCGTCACGTTGCCCATGGTCCAGAACCCGGTGAGGTCGCTGTCCATGTAATC
>DASQJC010000236.1:0-2759 GCA_035631255.1 Candidatus Eremiobacteraceae bacterium
AAGCTCGTCGTGTCGACCTTCGAGTCGTAGACGTTCGCGCCGTCGAGAAGCACTTGCCCCGTGACCGACGTGTTCGCGATGACTTCGTGCATCCGGTTCAGACAACGGAGGAGCGTCGACTTGCCGCAGCCCGACGGCCCGATGAGCGCGGTGATCGACTTCGCGCGGAACGTCATCGTGACGTCGCGGATGGCGACGTGGTTGCCGTAGTAGGCGCTGAGGCCGTTGGTCCGCAGTTCTTGCTTCATCTGTTCCTAGCGGGCGAAGCGGCTCCGGAACGCGACCCGGGCCGTCAAGTTGAGCGCGAAGACGAGCGCGATGAGCACGAGCGCGCCGCCCCACGCGGTCTGCTGCCAGTCTTTGTACGGCGAGATCGCGTATTGGAAGATGACGAGCGGAAGGGCCGCGATCGGGTGCGTCAGACTCGCGCTCCATTGCGGGTTGCCGAACGCGGTGAAGAGCAGCGGCGCCGATTCGCCGGCGACGCGCGCGATCGAGAGCAGAACGCCGGTGATGATGCCTGGTCGTGCGACCGGGACGGTCACGAGCAGTGTCGCCTTCCACGCGGGGATGCCGAGTGCGAGCGCGCCTTCACGAATCGTGTGCGGCACGAGGCGCACCGACTCTTCCGTCGTCCTCACGATGATCGGCAGCATGATGATCGCAAGGGCGACCGACGCCGAGATAGCGGAGAACTGGCGCGCCGGCAGCACGACGAGCGCGTAGGCGAAGACGCCGATCGCGATCGACGGCACGCCGGTGAGCACATCGCTAAGGAAGCGGACGCTCGCGGCGACGCGTCCGCGCCCGAAGAGCGCGAGGTAGACGCCGGCGGCGCTCCCGATCGGCACGGCTGCGATCGAGGCGAGCGCTATGATCTCCGCAGATCCCAAAATGGCGTTCGCGACGCCGCCCCCAGGGATGCCGACCGGCCGCGGGATTTGCGTGAAGAACGTCGGACTGAGCGCGCCAGCGCCCTTGCTCAAGACGTAGAGGACGATGATCGCGAGGATCAGCGCTGCGAGTCCCGCGCATGCCGCCGCGACGACGATCATGAAGGCGCTCCACGCGTTGCGGATGGCGAGCCTGTTCATGCTGCGCGGACACCCTTCGGCGACACACTCCACACGAGCGCGCGCGCGATGATGTTGACGATGACGCTGAGGCCGAACAGCAGCAGTCCGATCTCGATGAGCATCGACACATACTGCTGGCCGGTCGCCTCGGTGAATTCGTTGGCGAGCACGCTCGCCATCGTGTAAGCCGGACGGAAGAGCGATGCACTGATGGCCGGCGTGTTGCCGATGACCATGACGACCGCCATCGCCTCGCCCATCGCTCGGCCGAGCGCGAGCACGAGGGCGCCGATGACGCCCGATCGTGCGTACGGAAGCACGGCCTTTGTCAGCATCTCCCAGCGCGTCGATCCGAGCGCGAGCATCCCTTCACGTTGATCATTGGGAACCGCTGCGAAGACGTCGCGCGCAATAGCGGCGACGGTCGGGAGGATCATTATCGACAGGAGGATGCCGCCGGTGAGCATGCCGATCCCCAGCGGCGGTCCTTCGAATAGCGGTAAGAATCCGAGCGTTTTGCCCAGCGTGGGCTGGATGACCGTTCGCATGACCGGCGCGAGGACGAATAGTCCCCACAATCCGTACACGACGCTCGGAACCGCGGCGAGCAGCTCGACGAGCATCCCGACCGGTCCGGCGAGTTTCTTAGGCGCGAGTTCTGACAGGAAGAGCGCGACCGCGATGCCGATCGGACCTGCGAGCGCGAGCGCGATGATCGACGTGACGACAGTGCCGTACACGAACGACAAGACGCCGTACTGGTCGTCTGTCGGACTCCACGGGATCTTCGCGGCCGCGAAACCGATCGAGGTCAGTGCCGGCCACGATGCTTTCACCAGCACCGCCAGCAATCCGATGACGACGATCAAGATGATCCACGCCGAGCCGAGCAGCAGGCCGGAAAAGACGCGATCGGCGATGTGCGAGGGCGCTCGCTCGACCGGCTGGACGCGACGCGGCACCGGAAACGAAGCGAGATCGGCGCTGTCTTGCGACATCAATTTCTCTGCCGAGCTCGCTCGGCGACTGCCTTGTTCGTCCGGAAGAATCGAGGCGTTGCGGAACCCAGGTTTGGGGCCTGAGGCCGCACCGCCTCCGGTCGGCGTGCTACGAATGGATCGTCGCGAGCGCCTTTTGCGCCAACGCTTGGACGTTGTCCGGGAGCGCGACGTACTTGACGTTCACCGCGTAGGCTTGTCCCGACGACACGACCCACTTGAACAGGTCGACGAGCTGCTTTCCGCGGTCGGGATCCCCCTGGTTGCGCCAGAGCATCACCCACGAGTAGCCGCAGATCGGATAGCTGTCGTCGCCCGGCTGGTCGACGATCGAGAAATCGTCCGCGCTGACCGAGGGCTTCTGCGCCGCCGCCGACCGGACCGTGTCGAGCGTCGGCACGACGAACTTGCCGGCTTGGTTCTGCAGCGCAGCGTACGGGATGTCGTTCTCGAGCGCGTACGCGAGCTCGATGTAGCCGATCGCGCCCGGCGTGTTTTGTATCTGACCGGCGACGCCCTCATTGCCTTTCATGCCGACCGACGACGGAGCGGGCCAGCTCACCGACTTCGCCGTGCCGATCTGGCTCTTCCATTGCGAGCTGATGCGGCTCAGGTAGTCGGTGAAGATGTACGTCGTGCCGCTGGAATCGGCGCGATGGACGACGATGATCGGCAGGTTCGGGAT
>DASQJC010000237.1:0-6858 GCA_035631255.1 Candidatus Eremiobacteraceae bacterium
GCCGGCTTCGGCCGCGTCGTAACTCCGAGCAGCACTTCTGCGACGCTCGCACGGCCCTTCGTCCACAGCACTTCCATCAAGCGCTGCTCGACCTCGGTGAGCGTCGGTGATGCCTTTCGGGCCACTCGTCCGTCCTTTCACCTAAATTATTAGGTTAAACACAGCCTACCACTTCCACGTCGGGCAGTCAAGGACTATTACTCCGGCTTCGGGGCGGGGTGTCGGCGTCTTTCGAGCTCGCGCCGCAGGCCTTGCTCACCCTTGGCCATCGACCACTCGTGATTCCAAGCAAGCAGCGGGCGAAGAGCGGGCGTGAGCAGCCGGAGCAGCGGCTTCTCGAGGTCGACGCGCCACGAGTAATCCACGTCGACGCCGCCAGGCCGCTCGTGGAGAGTCCACACGCCGCGACCGACGAGGTCGCCGGTCGATTCGATCGTCGAGCCGTACGGATAACGCACATCCGTGCTCGTGTACGTGAATCGAAGCGTATACGGGAGTCTGGCACGGCACTCGCACGCCGCGACCTCGCCCAGTCCGTGGATGCCGCCCTTTTTCAGGATCGTCACCTTGCGGAAGAGCTCCGGCCACCAGCGCGGCAGCGATGCCGTATCTTCGAGAACGTCGGCGACTTCGTCGATAGACGCTCCATCGAACGTCCAATGCGACAAGAAGTCGTAATAAGCGACCGTCATCTCATGTGCCAGCGGCGGAGCAGCTCTGATTCGCGTTCGCGGGTCAGGCCGGCTTTGAGATCTCGATCAAGGCCTTTCGATCGCGTGTAGTCGAGCGTGGCGCCAACGGTTTGATCGAGCGGCCGATATTTCAAACCTGCCGCGACGGCCTTCGATGAACTCGCCCACATAAGCGAATCGTCTCCTGTCGGTATCCAGGCGGGCAGCTCGGACCATGGCTCGATCTGATTCGCTTTGACGAACTGCTCGTCGGTCCAAGTCGCGGTCGTCGACGCATCTGCGGCCTGGAGGCAGGATGTGATGAGATCTCCCATGGTCGTCGATGCGGTGTCGCCGGATGCATTGAACGTCCCGGTCAAACCGCTCTCGGCGGCGTGCGCGACAAAGTCTGCCAAATCGCGGACGTCGATGAACGAGATGTTATGGTCCGGCTCGCCGGGCACGAGCATCTCGCCGCCGAGCGCGGCGCGATGCGGCCAATAGGTGAAGCGATCCGTCAGATCGAGAGGCCCGACGATGAGGCCGGGCCGGATGATCGCGGCGCGACCCTCCATCTTCTTCACCACCACTTGCTCGCAGAGCGCTTTCAGCGGACCGTAACTCTCGTTCGTGATCTCCTCGATCGTCGGATCGCCGATCGTCGCGATGGCACACGACTCGTCGTGCGGCGGCGGCAATGGATCGACGTAGACGCTGATCGTCGAGACGAAGACGTACGACCGTATCGAAGGAGCGAGCATCGAGACCGACATGTCGACGACGCGCGGGAAATAACCGCACGTGTCGATGACGGCATCGAAGTACCCGCCGCGCAGACGATCGATATCGGTCGCGCGATCGCCGACGATCCGCTCCACCCCTTCGACTGACGGCGCGGCCCTGCGCCCGCGATTGAAGGTCGCCACGCGATGCCCGCGACGTAGGAGGGCGTCGACGACATGCGGCCCGAGAAATGTCGTACCGCCGATGACAAGGACGTTCACGAAGCGCGTTGCCACCGCAGCGGCGGGTCGTACGCATAGGCTACGAACAACCCGGCGAAGCCCGCGATGAAGGGCGATCCGATCGCCATGTTCGGCGGCCACCCGAGCCCGTGCGCGATCAAGACGGCGATCACGTAACCCGCGGTCAACACGAATGGTAACCCGAAGCCGAGTGCGTAGAGCGCCGGTGCGCGACGTGCGCGTTCGCCGTAGATCGCGATGAAGATATCGCTCGCGACTCCGGCGACAAGCGCGGCGGGGATCGCGAAATATTCGTCGTTCTGCGTCGCCAGCGCGACACCGAAGAGGACGAGCACGACCGTCATCGCACCGAACGGCATCCGCCAACGACGCACGAGCATGAGCAGCGATCCGCAGACGACGATCGCTTGCACGAGCATTCCCGAGAGGCTGAGCGCGAGCCCGTAGTCCGACGCCGCCGGATGCGAGCGACCGATCGCGGTGAAGACGATCCGATCGCCGGCCCACGACGGCCGCGACGCATCCATTCCTGAGAGTTCGCTCACGTCGACCGGGTCGCGTCCGTCCAATCCCGCGACAAATATCTGATCTGTGCCGCGGTCAGCTCGAACGAATGCGAGGCGAGCGCCGTCATGCGAAACAGCGGACATGCTCGCGCCGCCGGACACGACGGTCCGAGTCAGACCCGGCGACATCCGGCTCAAGTTCGCCGCATCGATGGACGTCGGATCGCCTTCTGGATCGCTGTGCGAGAAATAGATCTCCGTGCCGTCGGGCGAGTACGAAGGCCAATCGCCTTCCGCTCCCGCTACCCACGTCGCGACGCCGCTGTCGATGTCGACGATCTCGACCTGATCGTTGACCCCGTTGCGCGACCCGACAGCGATGTGCCGGCCGTCCGGAGCCCACGCAGGCCCGTTGAGCGTCGTGACTCCATGAAGGACGACACGTCGGCCACTGCCGTCAGGCCGCACGACCGCAAGCTCGAACTCGCCTGATGTCGCGGCGGGAGCTGATACGTAGGCGATCCACTTTCCGTCCGGCGACCAGGACGGCTGCGTGTCGTGGCGACCGCTATGCGTTATCCTCTGCGGATGACTTGCGCCTTGGATAGTCGCGACGTAGAGATCGCTCGTTGCGGAACCGCCGGCGGCGACGCGATAGACGACGCGGCGACCGTCGGGTGAGACGGACGGGCCGAACGCATCGAGGTCGGAGGATGGGAAGAGGCGCCTTTGCTCCGACCCATCCGCATCCATGACATAGAGGCCGTCGACCACACCCGCATCATCGCTCTTCTCGACCACGTTGAGCACGACGTCCGCGCCCAACGGCTCGACGTATTGCGTGAAAAAACCGACGAGCGCGAGGATCGCAGCGACGGCGACCACAGCGGGGCCGACGTGCGACCAGCCGCCGGCATCATCGCCATATCTGTATGCGACGGAACGGATAGGGCCGCTGCAGACGAGCGCAGCGCCGAGCGCGAGCACGAGATGCGTCGGACTGACGAGCGCATCGAGCGACACTTCGATTCCGAAGATCGTGTGCCACAAGAGATCCAAGCCACCGCCGAGGATGAAGATGACGACGCCAAGGACGGCGGACCAATAGCCCGTTGGGATCGAGTCGCGGATCGCCGCTTTGGCGCGTGCGGTGAAACGTCCGATCGATAGCTCATTCCATCGCGCTTCGAGGTTGCGCAGTCCGACGACGAGCAACACGATGCCGCTGAGCGCCATCGTGCCGTATAAGATGAAGTGCCACGGCGTGAAAAAACTCTCGTCGACCTTGCCGTGATTATGCGCCCAACCGTCTTGATAGACGCCCGCGATGAGAAGCGCGGACAAGATGCCCATCGTCCAATCGAATCGATCGGACGAGCGAGCAGGCCCAATTGTCTTCATGGTAAGCGGGCGTTTGGCGCGACGCCGCCATCTCCTCGGCGCCGCCCTCTCATAAACAGAGCGGGCGCTCTTACGAGCGCCCGGACCGCTTACTCTTCAGACGTGGTATGCCGAGCGGAGCTCGGCGCCGAGCTGGCGCTCGGCCATATCACATTTAGCTGGCGAGCTGGTCGTGGATCTGCGCTTCGGCGGCGAGCCAGTCGTCGAGTTCGTGGCCGGGTTCGAAACCGCGCTGCTCGGCGATGTAGTACGCGGCCTCGCAGATCATGCGGTCGAGTTCGGCTCTCGCCGATTGATCGGCGTCAGACGAAGCCTCGGTGAAATCAGCGGGGGTGATGGGTGGGGCTGTGAGCATTGGTGGGATCTCCGTGAAAGATTTCGGCGGGCGAGCGTTGTTCGTGCCGGCCGAACGCGGTTCCCGCGGACGCACCGAAGCCCGGCTATCGTCTGTGACGATCGCCGGGCTCTCTTGCCAGGGCTGTTGTGTTAGGGTACTACTTCTTCGCTTTAGGCGGAACTATAGAATCCTTGAACGCTTTTGCAAGACGGAATTTCACCACGGTCTTCGCCGGGATCTTGATGGCTTCACCGGTCGCCGGGTTGCGGCCCATGCGCGCCTTGCGATTCGCCTTCACAGCCTTGCCCAGTCCTGGGATGAGGAACTCGCCGCTGCGCTTCGTCTCTTTGACGACGAGCGAGACGAGATTGTCCATGAAGCGGATGGTGGTCTTGCGGTCGACGTCCGTCTTCTCGGCAAGCGTCTTGATGACTTCGGATTTCGTCATACCCTTGGCCACGGTGGTCTTGTCCTTTCACGCTGAATCACCGCTCGCATCTGATAGAGCGATGCTAGATCGCCCGCCCTCTTATGCACGGTTGCGCGAAAGCCTTCGGAAAATCGAGGATTTTTGCCAGTTAGGTCCCTGCGCCGCCGCCGATCCGCAACAAGTACTTGATGATGAGCCGGTCGAGCGTGACGGGCGCCGCCGGCGTGCCGAAGTTGACGAACAGCTCGCTGCCGTTTTTGAACTTCGTGTGAAATGCCGCCGCGAGGTTGTCTCCCGGCGATGCGAAGCCGCCGTGGCCGCTGATGGCCCGGTAGGCGAGCGTCACATCGGTATCCGGACCGAGCGAATCGCCGATGGCGACGCTACGGAGCAGCTGACCATCGACGCCTATGGCGTCCGAGCGTTCGTGCGTGCCGTCGTACGCCCACTGTAGGCTGAATTTGTTCCCGATCGGGTGCGTCGACGATATCTGGAACTGCTGCAAGTAGAAGTTCGCGAAATTGCCGGCCCCGTAGAACGTGTCGAAGGGCGTCGGCGTTCCATCCCGATAGCCGAGGGACATCGACGTGATGTTGAACGGCAGCGTGATGCCGCCGGTCAAGAACGGATCGTCGAGCTCGCTGACGTTGACCCCGACGTTCGCGTGGATGAGCTTGTTCGTGACGATATCTTCGCTGCCGAAGAAATCCGCCTGATGGACGGTGCCGTCGTGCGTCTCGAACCTGTCGCCCGTGAAGAAGCCGGTCCACGACTTCAATCCCGGCGTCGTTCCCGCGAAGTTGAACATGTAGACCGGTCCGTGCGAGTCGTCGATGGTCGTAAAACCGTCCATCGGACCGTAGCCGCTGCCGATGTCCTGGTAGCCCTGGAAAATCTCATAGTTCGGCTTGTGGACGTCGAGAAATTCGTTGCGCAAGTACGAGAACTGCGTCGGATCGGCGATGACGGAACGGTCCTCGAGCGCCTGATTGTAGCCCCACACCAAGCCGGTGTTGAGGTTGCGCCCCGCGATGCCCGAGTCTATCGTCGTATCGTCGCCGATGCTGTGATGCGCGAGCACGCCGTTCGTCCAGAGCAAGAACGTCCGGTTCGGCAATATGTGATCGAAACCGAACGCCGTGTCGTCGATCGTCGAGCCATCGGGCTCGACGCCGCGCACCTCGAGCAGGCCGAACGCTTGCGCGCCGAAGGTTCCTTCGACTTTCTCTCCGCGGTCGAACGTGCCGAGGCTCGGCGTGTAGAACACCTCATCGGGCGCCGTGTCGAAGCCGCCGGCCGGCACGAGCTGATCGGGCGTGAAATACTGAGCGCCTTGTGCGAAGAATGGACGATACTCGACGAGGTTGCGGCGGAACTCTTGCGGCACGATCGTCTGCTGATCGACCTCGACGTTCGAGAAGTCCGGGTTGAGCGTGCCGACGGCCGCGATCGTGCTCGTGATCGGATAGGTGAGATCGATCCCTTCGTTTCGGACTTGCTGCGGCGCGATCGTGTTGTTCGGCTGTGAGAACTCGTTGCGGTCGCGGCCGGCGCTCTCGAGACCGTAGATCTCCGCGCGCGGCTGCGGCCTGCCGCCGGTCGCTGCGATGTCGAGACCGGTGAGCGACGGCCACCAACGCGCATCGGTGAAGATCGGCCAGTTCGGCGGCTGCGCGTCTTGCATGAGGCCGTCGTATGCCCAGCTGTAGTGCTCGCCAGTCGCCGCGCAGATGCGGATGAAGTTGAATAGCCACGTCCGGTTCTTGCCGCCCGGCGCGCGAAGGTCTTTCATCGGGATGACCATCATCGCGGTCCAGGTCGAACCGTCGACTTTCGCGGTCGCCTTCCACGGCGGTGCATAGCGCGCCGATTCCGACGCCTGTTGATAGCGCACGCCGCGCGGCGTGGTCTCGAAGCAGTAGACTTGGGTGCCCGCGCCGCTCGTGTCGATGCAAACGCCGACCGCATCGTCTTGCCCGAAGCCGACGTCGTTCGTCGACTGCTCCTCGTGGATCGGCACACCGTCTTGATCGACTTTGAAACCGATGTAGACGTTCGTCTGGTCGTACATGAGGTACGCCGTCGTATCGAGCGGCGCGGGCCGGCGAGTCGTGATGTCCTCGAATCCGTTTGCGGTGACCGCCGATGCCCACGCCGGATCACTGAGCGAGGCATCGAATGCCGGCGGCGCCGAGGCGAGCGCTGCAGGATAGAGATGGGAGCGATTGACTGATGCGTTCGCTTGCAACGCGAATGCCGCGACGATCGACGCGGACACGCCGAGGACACAAGCAAATCGGTAAGCCGGCCTTGTCATCATAGCAACTATGGAACTAGTTGCCACGGCGCTTACATCCCTGCACCCCGCTCGTTTCTACGACTAATTCTGCGATATCCGCGACATCCGGCGGCGGCGCCGCTCAAACCTCGGCGGACGTGTATCCACCTGCGGTTAACGAGGTCGCGATGCGAACGAAGCCGTTCGGAAAACGCGGTCCGCGCGTGCCCGTGATCGGCCAAGGCACAT
>DASQJC010000238.1:0-13021 GCA_035631255.1 Candidatus Eremiobacteraceae bacterium
CATCGCTATCATCGAACGCTTCGAGCGACGCGCGGCTGCTCTCCACATCCAGCGTGAAGTGTCGCTGCTCGGCGCTGACGTCAGATCGGCGCCGCCGGAAATCGAACTTGCTGCTGCCGGCGTCACGGCGACCGCGGCGCAAGGCTCAGGGGGCGGCGGACTTGCCGCGCGTGCAGCGCAGTACAAGCGGATGGCGCGCACGATGCGCGGCAGCGCTTTCGTCCTGGACGGACGCGTCATCGTCGGCAACCGCGAAGGAAACGCATTCCGGCGAGCGTGAGGCCGCGGTGAAGCTCCCGATATCTCTGATCACCTCTAGGTAAGATCGCGGCGGTCGACGATAAACGTCGACCGCTCCTTTTCAATTGTCACGGGCAAGACCGCGGCGGTCGACGATAAAACGTCGACCGCTCCTTGACGTTGTCTTGATTCGATCGTTCGATCGATTTGCGGGTTATTTGTCTTCGGCGCGTTTTGCGAAGGGCAATGCGAATGTGAACGTCGAGCCTTCGCCGAGCCTGCTCGATACGGAGATCGAGCCGCCGTGCGCTTCGACGAGACCCTTCGTGATAGCAAGCCCAAGTCCGGTGCCCGGTCCTGTGCGCCGCCCGTGTTCGAGCTGCGTAAAGCGCTCGAAGAGGCGCGGCAGATCGTCTTCAGCGATGCCGACGCCGGTATCCGCCACTTCGACGCGCAGGAAGTCGCCCTCGGCTCGCGCGCGCACGACCACTTCGTCGCCGCGATGCGAGAACTTCACCGCGTTCGAGACGAGATTCGATAAGATCTGTTCGACGCGATCCGGATCGGCGACGATCGGCGCGAGCCCTGGCGCGACTTCCGTGCGCACCGTGACGCCATATTCCTCGGCATAGCCCGTCATGCTCGCGGCCGAGCGTTCCAGTAGCGGCTTCGGCTCGCACGCACGTCGGCGGATCGCGAGTTTCCCGGCCTCGAGCTTCGTCGCGTCGAGCAGATCGTTGATGAGGCGCAGCAGACGCTCCGAGTTGTTGCGTACCATGTCGAGCAACTCGCCGGTCGTGCCGGAATCATTGCCGATCTGATCGACGAGCAGCGCGGTCGCGCCTTTTATCGACGTCAACGGCGTGCGCAGTTCGTGACTTACGGTGCTGATGAACTCCGATTTCATCTGTTCGACTTCGCGCGCGGCGGTGACATCACGGAACGCATGGACCATCGCGCCGATCGCACCCGCGTGATCGCGAAGCGGCGACGCCGAGACCGACACCCAGCGCGACGTCGCGTCGAAGAAGACTTCGTACGAGAACGAGTTCTGCCGGTTCGTCGAATCGCCGGCGGCCGAGTCGAACGCGCGTCGGTCGAGGTCGGCAAGCGACCGGCCTTGACGATCGGCGCCGCCGATCGCTTGATAACCGCTCGCAAGCGCTTCTTCCGGTCCGACGCCGGTCATGCGCGCGGCCGCTGCATTCCAGAGCAAGAACCGGCCCTTCGAATCGACGACGTAGACGCCATCGGCCGTGCCGGCGAGCACTCGTTCTAGCGTGTTCTTCTGGTCGCAAATCTCGTCGACGAGTCGCGCGCGTCCGAGCGCGATCGCGAATTGGCCTTGCGCGAGACGAAGCGTCTCACGCTCGGTCGGCGAGAACGGTCGCGAGAAGCGGTTGAAGATCTGAAGGACGCCGATGACGCTGCCGCGGTCTCGCAAAGGCAGCGATGCGACTTGCCTGATGCCGAGCTGTTCTGCGAACTTGCGCGACGACTCCGGCAGTTCGCTCGACGTCAAATCGTCCGCGAAGATCGCGCTGCCCGACGACATGGTCCGCCGCAAGATGCTATCGGCGCGTTTGTCGTTTCCGCGCTTGGAGAGCGACGCTGCCTCAGCCGCCGGCATGCCGATCGCGCAGACGAGCGTCGCATCACCGCCCGCTTCGGTTCGCTCGAATACCAAACCGCCGTCCGCTCCAAGCGTTTCAAGCAACGTCTGAAGCGCGGCCGGGAGCACGGTCGCCAGATCTGTGCCGCCGACGAGAGCCGTGCTAAGATCGTTGACTGCGGTCAGCTGCTCGTCGTAGCGCGCGGCGACCGCCTCGATCTCCCGGCGTTCCGACAACTCCGCGACGACGCCGGCCGCGACGCCGGCGAGTGCGACGACGAAGTCTTCGTCATCTGCGTCAAAGCCGCGAACCGGCCGGTCGAATAGGCAGATGGCGCCGGCGGTCGCACCGCGGGCGGAGATCGGAGCTGCGACTGCGCTGACGATCTGCTCGGATCGAGCAAACGCATGCTCGAGAAGCTGTTCCGGCGCGAAGAGCGATGGGTCGCTGACCGTCGGCGGCGTGAGCTTCCAACCCGAAGCGGTATCCTCACGCAAACCGCAATGCGCGACTATGCCATAAACTCCGGTGACGCGGTCGTGGACGAAGATGCAGCCGCGGCGAGCACCAGAAGCTGCCAGCGCCTCTTCGAGTAGCGACTGCAGACGCGCGATCGGTGCGCCCGCGGATGATGCAGCGAACGCGGCGCGTGCGAGCGCAGCGATGCTGATGCCATGTCCTTGGCCCTGTTCGTGCAAGGCGTATGAACCGCGGCCCTTCATCCATAGATATATCGGCGCAAAGCCTATGGAAGGGGACAACGTGCCGGTCGTTGCTTGACACCCCGGCGACCTCAAAGTATGATGGAAATCACGATGGGCATAAGGTCCCATCCACAATCGGTCGTTCGCCCACCCCGATCGCGCCTCGAACGGCAAAGGGGAGAGGCGCCGACACACGAGGGAATACCCGAGCAGCGCATGTCGATCTTCGATTCGTTCCTGAACATGTTCCGCAAGACGCCTGTGCGAAGCGTACGCAGTCCGCGTTCGTCGCCGCGCCTCATGGTGAGCGTGCCCGCACGCCTTCGCGCTATCGGCGACGGCGAGCAGCCTGCCATCCTCGAGGACCTTTCGACCGGCGGTGCATGCATCCGCAGCCACATCCGCATGCGTGGCGGCGATCAGATCGACCTCGCCATGAATCTCGGCATCGGGTATAAGTTCGATGTCCACGGACGCGTCGTCTACGCGCGGCCCGAGGCGCACGGTTATCAGTGCCGCTATGGCTTGCGCTTCATCGCGTTATCGCAGGACGACCAGAACCGCATCGCCACGTACATCAACGATCAGAAGTACGGACGGCAGTTCGGCGTGCGGCCGTTCTCGTCGGAGTCCGAACCCGCCTAGCTCCCCCGTCTTGAGAGGCAGGCCGCCTCTTGTTCGCTGACCGCCGCGAAGCCGGTCGAACACTCGCGTCGCTGCTCCTGACGGAACGCGAGCCGCTTGTCCTCGGCATCGCGCGCGGAGGCGTCATCGTCGCGCACTCCGTGGCGCTCGCGCTCGGCGCGGATCTCGACGTCGTCGTCATCCGCAAAGTCGGTCATCCCCGCCAACGGGAACTCGCACTCGGTGCGGTGTCCGCTGCGGGCGAGTCCGTCATCGCGCCGTATGCGTCGGAGTATTACCGCGGTCCGGTGGAGCCGCTCTTCGAGCAACAAGTCCAGCGTGCGCGCGATCTCGAGCTGCGCGTCCGCGGCGACTCGCCGCCGATATCGATCGAGGGGCGAAACGTCATCATCGTCGATGACGGTATCGCGACGTCGGCTACGATGGAGTGCGCGGTCGCGCACGCGCGGCACGCGAACGCGGCTCGCGTCGTGTGTGCAGCGCCCGTCGCGCCCTCGGAATCGATCGACCTCATCCGTCGCAGGTGCGATGAGGTCGCCGTCATCATCGTCGCGCACGAACGCGACTTCGCCGTCGGGCGCTACTATCGCGACTTCCGTGAGGTCGACGATCGCCAGGTCATCGAGGCGCTGCAAAGCTCAGTCGGACGAGGGTGAGTCCGGGCGGCCCATGAAGCGGTCGCCCCATGCCGCAGGAGTCGTTCGCTTCGTTCATCGCCGCTCACCGGAATGACATCGTCGCGGCGATCCAAGCGCATGCAAGCCTGAGCGGCGCCGCCCTCGCGATCGCCTTGCTTGCCGGCGTGCCGCTCGGGATGTGGTGCGCGCACGACCGTCGCGCTGCATCCGCGATCGTCACGCTTGCCGGCGCCGCCCGAGTCGTGCCGAGCCTTGCGGTGCTCACGCTCATGCTGCCGATCCTCGGTCTCGGCTTTCGACCAGCGCTCGTCGCGCTGACGCTGCTCGCGCTGCCGCCGATCATCATCAACACGTACGTCGGATTCCGCGATGTCGACGCTTCGATCACCGAGGCCGCGCGTGCCATGGGCATGAGCGCATCGACGATCGTCCGGCGTGTCGAAGCGCCGCTCGCGTTTCCCGTCGTCATGACCGGCGTGCGCACCGCAGCGGTCGAGGTCATCGCGTCGGCGACGCTCGCGACGTTCATCGGCGGCGGCGGCCTCGGCGATCTCATCAATAACGGCTTGCAGCTCGACGATAGCACGATGCTGCTGACAGGCGCCGTTCTCGTCGCGCTCATGGCGCTCGTCGCCGAGGTCGTCCTCGGGGGCGTCGCGCGTCTCGCGCGAGCGACCTAAATGACGATCGACGAAAAGGAGTTGCGAAATTCGATGACGCCCATCCGTATCGGCCGCCGCGGCGCGCTCACTGCGATCGCCGGCCTCGCTCTCGCTCCGATCGCATGCGCGCACCCGGCGGGCGCAACGATCAAGATCGGCTCCAAGAACTTCACCGAAGAGCTGATCCTCGGCGAGCTCTACGCGCAGACGCTCGAGCACGCAGGCTTGACCGTCGACCGCCGGTTGAATCTCGGCAGCGTCGAGGTCGCGATGGCGGCGCTGCAGCGCGGCGACATCGACCTCTATCCTGAGTACACGGGCACGGCGCTGCTCGTCGTCTTGAAGCTGCCGCCGATCACCGATCGCGTGAAGACGTTCGAGACGGTCAAGCGCGAGTACGAAAAACGCTTCCATCTCATTTGGTTGAAGCCGGCGCCGATGAACGACAGCCAAGCGCTTGCGACGACGAGCGCAGTCGCAGTGAAGTACGGTCTGCGAACGCTGTCCGATCTATCGCGGCAAGCGCCCAAACTTCGACTCGCATCGGTGCCGGAGTTCACCGATCGCCCCGACGGCCTGGCTGGACTGCGCAAAGCGTACGGCGGCTTTCAGTTCGCGAGCATCCGCTACATCGCTATCGGCCTGAAATATAAGGCGCTCCTCGATGGCGACGTCGACGTCGCGGTCGCTTTCGGCACGGACGGCCAGATCGGCGCCGACCACCTCGTCGTGCTCGAAGACGACAAGCATTTCTGGCCGCCATATCAAGTCGCGCCGGTCGTCCGCGACGACGCGCTCGCGCGTTTCCCATCGATACGGCCGACGCTTGACGCCCTCGCGCCGCACATCACCGATGACGTGATGCGCAACTTGAATTGGCGCGTCGATGGCAATCATGAGGAGCCCGCTGACGTCGCGCGCGACTTCCTCGGCAAGACCGGGCTGACTGCTTGACCGGCGAGCCTCCAAAAGCGCCGGCGATCCGCTTCGACGCCGTCGTCCACTCGTACGGCGGGCGGCGAGGTGTCGACGGCGTCACACTCGACGTCGCCGCGGGCTCGTTCTGCGTGCTCCTCGGCCAGTCGGGATGCGGCAAGACGACCCTGCTCAAAACCGCGAATCGCCTGCTCGAACCGACGAGCGGGCACGTTTTCGTCGAGGGCGCCGATGTGATGTCGATGGCGCCGGTGCTCCTGCGACGCCGGATCGGCTACGCTATTCAAGCCGTCGGCCTTTTTCCACACATGCGGGTGCGCGAGAACATCGCGGTCGTACCCGAGCTGCTTGGCTGGGATCGTGCGCGCATCGCCGCGCGCGTCGACGAGCTTCTCGACCTCGTGCACTTGCCGCCGGCAGAATATCGAGATCGCTTTCCGCGCGAATTGTCTGGAGGACAGCAGCAGCGCGTCGGGCTTGCACGTGCGCTCGCGGGCGACCCGGCCATTCTCTTGATGGACGAGCCGTTCGGCGCGGTCGACGCAATCGAGCGCGCGCATTTGCAGGACGAGCTCGCTTTGCTCCACGAGCGTTTGGGCAAAACGGTCTTATTCGTGACGCACGACGTCGAAGAGGCGCTGCGACTCGCGGACACGATCGCCGTGATGCGCGATGGGCGCGTCGAGCAATCGGGCACACCGCTTGAGATCCTCGCCCGACCCTCGACCCCGTTCGTCGCCGACCTCGTGGGGTCGCACGACGCGCTTCGACTGCTCGCCGTCATGAAGGTCGCCGACGCTGTCGACGGTTCACTTTCGCCCGGCGGTGACGGGGCTTCGTCGCGCGTTGTCCGCTCCGATGCGACGTTGCGCGAAGCGCTTTCGATGATGGCCGAAGGCGGGGATGCAAGCCTCGCGGTAGAGCGCGACGGTAAGCGCATCGGCTCCATTTCGGTCGACGGCATGCTCGCCACGCTGCGGCGCGTGACGGCGAACCACGCATGACCTACTTTCTCGAGCATCAATCCGACGTGTGGCTTGCGATCGGTCAACATGCGCTCATCTCAGGTGTTTCGCTGCTCATCGCGCTGCTGATCGCGATCCCGCTCGGCGTTCTCGCCGCGCGCTCACATGCGATCGGCGCTCCGGTGCTCGGCGTCCTCGGAACGATCTACACGATCCCGAGCATGGCGCTGCTCGGCGTGCTCGTGCTCGTCGAGGGACTCGGTTTCTGGACCGCCGTCACCGCACTCGCCGCCTACGCTCAGATGATACTCGTCCGCAACGTCTCTGCCGGTATCGCGGGCGTCGACCGCGGCGTCGTCGAGGCCGCCCGCGGACTCGGCATGGGATCGTGGCAGCTCTTCTGGCGGGTCGAGCGTCCGCTCGCGACGCCCGTCTTCATCGCGGGCGTGCGCGTCGCGGCGGTATCGATCATCGGCATCGCGAGCGTCGCCGCGTGGGTCGGTGCGGGCGGTTTAGGAACGTTGATCTTCGCCGGCATCGACCAAGGCAACGACGCGAAGGCTGTGACCGGCGCGATCGCTGCGATGGTGATGGCGCTCGCGGTCGATTTCGCGCTCCGTCGTGCCGAACGCCAATCCTGGCGCTGATAATCGCATCGAAGAATGGAGCGGTCGACCTTCATGGTCGACCGCCGCGGCCGTACCTAGGGGTGTATTTTCAGAGCTCCAAGTTGTTCGTCATCGTCACGCCCTGGACGATGGCCGAAACCTGATCTTTCACGAATAGCTGCGTCTGGCTCGTCAGCGGATAGTCGGCTCCCAACGCAGCGCCGGCGAACAAGCTTGCGACGTAGAGATGCTTCTCATCGCAATCGAGTAGCAGTTCGATGGGCAGATCATTGTTGGGCATCTGCACTATGACAGACGGCGATTTCGAACCCGGTACGAATTCCTCGATCTGGGTTATCCTCTGATTCGCAGTGCCGGTTTCGTCGACGATTATGTTGCCTTTGTAATCGACGGTGATGCCTTGTGGATCGGACAGGGTCATTCCGATGACTTTACCCTGACTTGAGCCCGGAGCGAACTTCTCGATGCTGCCGTCACCGCTCGGGCATGTGCGGTATGCGACGTACAGGTGCCCTTGGTGATCGAAGGCCATCCCATCGGCTTCGACGCCGGGCGTCTGCAGCACTTGATAAACGTTCGTGCTTCCCGCAAGGTACTCGACGACCGTCCCATCGTTCGCGTTCGACACGAATAGGTCGCCGTAGCGATCGACGATCGGGAAGAGCGGGCGATTGAGACCCTGCGAGTACGTGACCGACGGCTGTGTAGATCCGTAAGGATAGACGGTCACCGTGTTATTCGACTGATTGGCGACGTACAGCGATTGGGTGCCTCGGTCGAACCAGATGCCGTACGGCACATCGACGCCGGCGGTGATCGTACCGACTTGAGATTGGTTTCGGCCCATCGACGGGAAGATGTCGATCTGACTATCGTACTCGTCGGCGATATAAAGATATCCCATACCGGGTTGAGGCAAGAACTTTTCGGCGCTGTGCGTTCGCGGTGTGTAGAACGGCATCGGGGTGCCGCCAGGGACGGGAGCACCGCCCTGGCACGGCAGAGAATTTTGATGACTCGTCAAGACGTCAGTCAGCATCCCGGCGTTCGATGCCGAACCAAAATTAGCCGACTGACAAGCGCTGACCAAGACGGCCGCACAAAGCGCGGCGCTTCGCAGCGTATACTTCCAACCAATCACACGTACGATCATAAGAACGTCCTCAGGAAAAGCCGACTGTTGATCCGGGGTTTACGACCTAGTTCTCTGCATTGCAGACCCGTCCTCGGTCGAGCTAAAGCTCGACCGCTCCGTTCGTTGCGGAAATAGGACGATCGCGGCGTTAGGGTGAGATGCCGTAGATGACGCCTTGGCCGAAGTCGCCTCCCTGAACGGTCGACGTGAACATGTTGCCGTGCGCGTCAGGCGTCAGACCATAGAGCGGAAATTGTCCATCCGTCCCCGTCGACCCGAACTGGTGCACGGTCATCAAGTTCTTGTGCAAGATCTTGAAGATGGTGCCGCACGTGCACGAACCGCCGCCCGCAGACGTCGTTCCGAACAAGAAGCCCGCGGGGTTGAAGACAAGCGTCGATAGCGGGTTGCCGCCGTCGGTCCCGCCGCTAAAGCTGTGCAAGACCCGCTCTGCGTATCCGCCGGTCAATTTTGGGATCAACTCGTACACCGTGCCGTTGCCCGTTGCTCCGCCGAAGTACGTCGTTCCGTAGAGATCGCCGCTGCCGTCGGCGATGACGCCGCCGTACGGAAACGCAGCGTCGGGTGAACCTTTGAACTGGTAGAGCACCTTGAACACGTGCGTGTTGTTCGGCCCCGGCGAGATCTCGAAGACGTTGCCCGCTTGGTGAAGACCGCCCGTCTCGGTCACACCGAAGACGTTGCTTGCGGAATCGACGAGCAGCGGGCCGAGCGATCCGGTCCCACCGTCGTTGCGCCCGGAAAATGCGTGGAGAACCGTGAGGATCCAGCGATTGCCGACGTGCGAAAGCTCGTAGACGACGCCGAGTCCGTGCTTTCCGCCGTCGGGGGCGTCACCGTACAGGTTGCCGTTCGAGTCGACGGCCGGCGCATTTCCGGGTCCAAAGCCGTCATCAAGACCTTTGAAGTTGTACAGGACGGTGAAACCGCCGTGCGCGCCGATGCGATAGATGACGCCGCAGCCGTCACCCACGCACTGCCCGCCGTTTCCGCCGGCGACCGTCGTTCCGTACATGTTGCCGAACGCGTCGATCGTCACGCCGCCGTGCGGGTTCTTGCCGTCGTTGAAGCACGTGAACGTCCATAGCGTACGCTCGGTCCAGAGACCGGGTCCCGGCGTCAGCTCGTCGACGGTGCCGCAGCCGTCGCTGCCGCCTTCGACGGTCGTCACGATGGCGCGTCCGGTCGATGTGAACGCGACGGATGTCGCGGCGTTACCGCCGTCGTCACCGCCGGTGAAGTTGTAGACCACCATCTGCGAGCTAGATGCTGAAGCGCTGGAAAAAAGCGCGACCGCCGCGACCGCAAAAGCACCAGCGCCGCTCGCGATGACTCGAAGCACGTAACGCATATGAAATGCTCCCCCTCAAGAGGGCAGACGCATTCGTGAACGCGCGTTAAGCCACCTCGACCTTTTCAGGTTCGAGCGATCAGCGCGCGGTCAACGCGCGGTCAAAAGGTAATCGGCAAAGCGCGATTGCGCGTCGGTCCAACGTCCGGCGACGGAGAAACCCGCAGCCTCGGCGAGCGACGACACCGTTTTGTCGTCGAACTTATACGACGACTCCGTATAGATGGGTTCTCCGGCTTCGAACCAGACGACGAGTCCGAGTTTGTCGATCGACACGTCTTGGGCCACGGTACTCACGAGGCGGATCTCGATCCGTGAGTGCTGTTCGTCGAAGCGGGCGGTGTGTTGGAAGGTCGTCAGGTCGAAATGCCCGCCGAGCTCGCGATTGATGCGGCCGAGCAGGTTGCGGCTGAACGCGGACGTGACGCCCGTCGGGTCGTCGTACGCCGCCTCGAGTATTCGCGGATCCTTGCGCAGATCGGCGCCGAGAAGGAAGCCGTCGCCGGGATCGAGCACCGCGCGCAGCGCCGAAAGCGTCGCACGCGACTCGTCGGGCTCGAAGTTGCCGATGTTCGAACCGAGGAAGAGCGCTAGGCGCCGCCGCGCGCCGTTGCGCGAGAGCCGCGTCAGACCGGAGAGATACTCCGCGTTGATGCCGTCGACGATGATCCTCGGGTACTCGGTCCGAAGCGCGCGCGCGCTCGCGTCGAGCGCCGCAGACGAGATATCGATCGGACAGAAGCGGACCGACGGCTGGCGCTCGAACGCTGCGTCGATGAGGTACCGCGTCTTTACGGCGCTTCCGCTTCCGAGCTCGATGAGCTCGACGGGATAACCCACCGCGTCGATGATCTCGCCGGCGTGATCCTTGAGGATCTCAGTCTCAGCTCGGGTCAAGTAGTATTCCGGAAGTGCCGTGATCGCGTCGAAAAGCACCGACCCGAGGTCGTCGTAGAGGAACCTCGGCGATAAGCGCTTTTTCGGCGCGCTCAAACCCGAACTGACGTCGTCGGCAAAATCCATCGCGGCTGTTTCGGACTGCCCACTAAGCCACCCCGCCAAACGCCAGTTGCCCCGCGGGACAGAGTCATGCTCCGCGAGAATGGCGGCGCCTATGGCAGCAACTGAAATCACCCTTAATGATGGCGCGAAGACGATTCTCGAAGTGTGGGGCGACCGCGGACCAGTCGTCTTATGTGTTCACGGGATGACGAGTTCGCGCAAGGCTTGGACGCGGCTGGCGCAGCGGCTCGATGGGCGATACCGCGTCGCCGCATACGACCAACGCGGCCACGGCGACGCCGCCGATACGCGCGGGCCGATGACGCTCGCGCAAGGAGCGGCCGATCTCGATGTGGTCGTGCGAGCGATCGATGACGACGTGCTCGCGCTCGTCGGACACTCGTGGGGCGGTGCGATCGTCATCATCGGCGGCCTGCATGCGAACGCGAGCAAGATCGTCGCGATCGATCCGGTATTGCGGGTGCTGCCGCGCACGTGGCGGATCGACTACCTCGATGACGCCGAAGCGCTGTTCGCCTTGCCGAAACCGGCGCGAGAACTTTCAGTCCGATCGTCTCTTGCTGCGTGGCATCCGGTCGACGTCGACGCGAAGCTCCACGCCGTCGCGCGGATGACTGCCGAACCGATCGCCCGGCTCGGAACGGAGAACCATGTCGACGAAGGCGGCTGGAACTTGCTCGACGCGGTCACCGACTATCCGAAGCCGCTCCTCGTTTTCGCAGCCGGTCCGGACGATTCGGTCATGTCGAACGATGACGTCGCGCACTTGAAGGCGCGCGGCGGACCGAACGTGCGCGTGTCGGAGTTCCCGAACGAAGGCCACAACCTCCACCGCACCGCGTTCGCCGCGTTCGCGAAGGAGGTCGAGGCCTTCTTAGGAGCGTGAGCCGAGCTTCGCTCGGCCTACTACTTTAATTGTGGTTTAGCGTCCGAGCTGCGTGTGCAGTTCGTGCAGATCCTCGAGCATGTTGAGCGTGACCGCGTCCTTGATCGCATCGCTCTTCAACCCGGTCGCTCCGCGGATGCCCTTGCACGTGTCGTCGCCGTGGTTGTATCCGAACACGGCGTCGTTGTGCTTCTTCACCGTCGCCGCGTCGGTATTGCCGTTCGCCTTGACGTACTCTTCGAACTGGACGTACGTCGGCTTGGTGCTCTTGACGAAGTCGAGCAGCTTCTGCTGATCGAGCCCGAGATCGTTGATCGTCATCTCATCGAAGCCGTGGCCGCAGTAGTCCCAACCCTCGGCGAGGACGCCGGCGTTGCCGAGCGACAGCTTCGTCCAAAGACGCGGGAGATGCGCGATGCCGAGCGGGCCCATCGCGCTCGACGGGATGAAGGGGACGACTTGTTTGTCGGTTGCGGTTGCCATTGGTCGATCCTTTCGGTTAGCGGGCGGCGGGGTTGCGATCAGGCGCGCGCGAGCGTCGGAGCGTGCCTGGATTTGAACGTCAGTTCTGCGACGCCGGACTTGTCGAGCTCCCCGAGCCCTTGTCCGATCATCGCGTCGAATTGGTGCTTCGTCGCAGCGGCGAGCGGCAGGTCGAGACCGGCCGACCGCGCGAGCTCGAGCGCGATGCCCGAGTCTTTCGCGGCATGCGCCGCCGAGAAGTAGCAATCGTGTTCGCGGTTTTGCATGTCGGCGCCGTCGGTCTCGAGCACGCGTGAATTGGCGCCTGTTTGAGCGAAGATCTCGCGCAGCATATCGAGGTTCAGGCCGAGCGCGTCACCGAGACCGAGTCCCTCGGCAAGACCTGCCGTGTTGATGTTCATGACCATGTTGACGAGCGCTTTGACCTTCGCCGCCTCGCCGCTCTTGCCGACGTAACGAAGCGACTTGCTCATCTTGTCGAGCATGGGCTTCGCGTCGTCGAACGCTTCTTTGCGGCCGCCGATCATGAGGTAGAGCGTGCCTTCGCGCGCTTGCGGGATCGAGCTCGCCATGCAGGCCTCGAGGCTTCGACCGCCTGCAGCTTCGGTGAGCTTTTCGACCTCGACGTGGACGTCGGGCGTGATGGTCGCGCAGTTGACGAAGAGCTTCCCCTTCGCGCCCTGCAGCAAGCTGTCGCCGCCGCTTCCATAGATGCGGCGCATCGCTGCGTCATCGGTCACGACCGTGATGACGACGTCGGACGCTGCGGTGACTCCGGCGAGCGTCGGCGACGCCTGCGCGCCGAGCTCGGCTGCGACCGAGCGCGTCGTCTCCGGCTGGATGTCGTAGACCGCTGCGATCGGGTAGCCGACGTCTTTCAAGCGGCGGGCGATGTTCGCGCCCATCCGGCCCAAGCCGACGACACCGATGCTTGGATTGCTAGCCAAGATCAGGTCCTCCGTTTTCGGGGGCGTGAGAGTTAGCCGCTGCCCGATGGGTTTCCCTACCCGGGTCGAATCGCTCGGACATGCGCATCGGTCGTGCCGAACTCACCGTCGTTCGCGGGGACATAACGAAAATCGCATCCGAC
>DASQJC010000239.1:0-2772 GCA_035631255.1 Candidatus Eremiobacteraceae bacterium
CGTGATGAGCCGAAGGCTTTCAGCAAAACCGATCGCCCCGGGATAGTTGACGGTCGCGCCGTCGAAGCGGCGAGCGCCGGGCAAGAGCGGCTGTGCGTAGTCGAGGAATCGCATCGACTCTCGCACCGAACGCCAGGAGCAGAGCGCGGGTCGCAGCCGCTCGGCGAGATCGCGGCGCACGTACACGACCGAAAGACCCTGCGGCGAGAGCAGCCATTTCGCGACGCCGAAATAGCAGACGTCGATGTCGCACGCCGAGACGTCGACCGGCAGATGACCGAAGCCCTGAATAGCGTCGACTGCGAAGATGACGTCGCGCGCTTTGCACCATGCGCCGAGCGCGGTAAGATCGTGACGATAGCCATCCGAGAAGCCCACGTACGACACTGTGACGACACGCGTCCGATCGGATGCCATTCGGTCGAGTGTATCGACCGTCAGACGCTCGCTCGGTGCGCGCACGAGGAGCGGACGAACACCGATATCGTGGAGGTTGATCCACGGATACGCGTTCGCGCCGAACTCGTTGTCGGAGAGGATGACCTCGTCGCCCTCGTGCCAGTCGAGCCCGTTAGCGATGAGGAGCGCGCCGTCGGACGTCGAGCGCATGAATGCTATCTCGTCCGCTGTCGCACCGATCGCATCGGCGACCTCCGAGCGCACCGCCTCGAGCCGCGATTCGATGTCGAGGATCCCGACGCACCCGTCGCCGGTCTGCGCGTCGAGCGCCGCCACAACCGCGTCACGCGTCGGCTGCGGCAAGGGACCGACAGCGGCGTGGTCGCAATACGCCCATCGCCTGGTGACGGGAAACACACCAGGATCGAGCGGCGGCGCCTCGTGCGTCAGCTGTCCGATTGAGGATGTAGACATGCTCGCCCGCCATTCGCTCGGATCACCGCGTCGCCTTTCACGTGTCGCCGCGTTAGCGGTCGCAATCATCGCGGCCGTCGTCGCTTTGCAAGCCCGCGCCTCCGAGTCGCAGCCGATCACGACGGTCGTCGAAGGCGGCCACACGTACGTCGCCGTCGAGCCGCTTCTGCGCGCGCTCGAGATCGGCTACGATATCGAAGGCTCGCGATTGACGGTCGAAGGCCGAGCGTATCCGCACGCGCTCGTCGAGCTCGATGGGATGCAGATGGCGAACGCCCGCGATCTCGCATCATTCCTCAATTTGAAGATGTCGACCAACCGCAGTGGATCGCTCGTCTTGTCGCAGCCGCAAACGCCGGCGCCGGCGCATGCGGAGGCACCTGCCGACAGCGATCTCACAGCGGTGCGCGCACAGCTGATCGAACTGCTCGACGAACACCGCAGTTCTCAAGGCCTAGGATCGCTCGGCATCGATCCTCATGCTGAGGCCGCCGCGCAAGCGCATGCCCTCGACATGGCGCGAAGCGGCGTCCTCCGACACGTCGACCCAGACGGCCGAACGCCGTTCGATCGCTACCACGCGGAGGGCGGTCACGCGCGTTACTATGCGGAAAACGTCGCGTGGTACGGCCTGGCGGATGCGAACCGCTCCGCGCTCGCGAGCGCAGTCGATAAGCTCGATGCTCAGATGATGGCCGAAACACCGCCCGACGACGGGCATCGTGCGAATATCGTCTCGCCTCTCTATGATTCGGTCGGCATCGGTATCGCCGTGGGTCCGAACGGGATCTATCTCACCGAAGACTTCTCCGGCAGCTGACGTCGAAACCGGGTAGGGCTCGCAAGAACCACCCGCAAACTCATCGCCCCTCGCGCACATATCGACGCGCGAAAGGAGCGGTGATCGTGGCGGAGATTCAAAAGGTCGGCGTCTGCGGATGCGGGTTGATGGGGTCGGGCATCGCGCAGGTCGCCGCGACGGCCGGCTGCGACGTCGTCGTCCTGGAGGCGGATCGTGCGGCGCTCGACCGCGGCATGGCCGGCATCCGCAAGTCGCTCGACAAGTTCGTGGAAAAAGGTGCGATCGACGCCGCCACACGCGATGCGATACTCGGCCGTTTGAAGACGACGACCGACGTCAACGACCTCAAAGACCGCGACCTCGTCATCGAAGCAGTAATCGAGAATATGGCGGTGAAGAAAGAGCTCTTCTCCGCGCTCGACAAACTGCTCGCGCCTCACGCCATCATCTGTTCGAACACGTCGAGCTTGTGCGTCGTCGAGATGGCCGCCGCGACGAAAAGGCCCAAGCAAGTCGCCGGACTCCACTTCTTCAATCCGGTCCCGCTCATGAAGCTCGTCGAAGTCGTCAAGACGATCGTCACCGATCAGCAGACGATAGACGCGCTGTTCGCGTTCGCGAAACGGCTTGGCAAGACGGCGATCCTCGCGCAAGATACGCCGGGATTCATCGTCAACCGGCTGCTCGTGCCGTACTTGCTCTACGCGGTCCGCATGTACGAAGCCGGGCTTGCGTCGCGCGAGGACATCGATGAAGGCATGAAGCTCGGCTGCGGCCACCCGATGGGGCCGCTGACGCTACTCGATTTCGTCGGCCTCGACACGACGTACTACATCGCCGAGATCATGTTCGCCGAATTCAAAGACCCGCTCATGGCGCCGCCGCCCTTGCTCAAACGGATGGTGCTCGCCGGATGGTATGGCCGCAAATCCGGCCGCGGCTTTTACGAATATAAGTGACGCTTTAGCGCGAGGAGCGATATGCCGTACGAGAACATCCTAGTCGAACGCGACGGTCCGGTCGCAGTCATCACACTCAACCGGCCGAAGGCGCTCAACGCGCTCAACGAGGCGCTGCTCGGCGAAGTCGATCGCCCG
>DASQJC010000240.1:0-6783 GCA_035631255.1 Candidatus Eremiobacteraceae bacterium
TCTACGACGCCGAAGGACGCAAGGATGCCGCTGACCTCGGGCGGACCGGCAACCCGCTGTACCACCGAGAGGCGGTCGCGCTCAGGCTCGCTTCGGCGTTATACACGCAATAGGCGGCGGTCGGGCTGAAGCTTGAACGCCAGAAGCCGAGCTTCGCTCGGCCTACTACACTTGCGCGAGTTCGCGGTCCTCGGCTTCTTCTTCAAGCTGGACCGCCGCGAGTCGCTTCTGACGCGCCCGCGCTAACCGATCCGCAAAGCCGACGAGCGACACGTAGACGACCGGCACCAGGAACAGCGTCAGGAAGAGCGAGCTCGCCAAGCCGCCGATGATCACGGTACCGAGCGACTTGCGGAATTCAGCGCCTTCGGTCAGCCCGAGCGCTAACGGGAGCATGCCGAAGATCATCGACAGCGTCGTCATGACGATCGGCCTAAAGCGGATCACCGCCGACTCGCGCATCGCTTCGTGCAATTCCAGGCCGCGCGCGCGCATCGTATTCGCATAGTCGACGAGCAAGATGCCGTTCTTCGCCACGAGGCCCATGAGCATGACGATGCCGAGCATCGAGAAGATGTTGAGCGTCTGCCCTTTGAAGAACAGCCAGTCGGGGAACAACGTGTGCACGCCGTTCGCGAAAGCCAGGATGCCGACGACCCCGATGAACGCGACCGGCAAGCTCACCATCATGACGATCGGCGTCAGATAGTTCCTATACAGGACGACGAGCAGCATGTAGATGAGCAAGAACGACGTGCCGAGCGCCATCAAGATATCCGTGAACAGCTCGCCAAGCAGTTGCGTATCGCCTTGCGTCGCCATCGTCACGCCAGGCGGTAGATAACCAGGCGTCGCGAGCAGTTTGTCTACCTGCGTCGTGACCTGGCCGATCGGCGCGCCGTTCTTCGTCGCGGCTGTCACAGAAACGATGCGTTGGCGATCGCGGCGCGTCAGCTGTGACGGCTCCTTCGTCCAAGTGAAGTTCGCGATGTCGGACAAAGGCACGAGCATGCCCGAATCGCTGCGCACTTGTACTGACTCGAGAATCTGCTGACTGTTGCGTGTCGACGGAGGCAACTGTACGACAGCGTTGACCAGTCCTTGCGTTAGACGAAGCTTCGTCGCGATGGTCCCGCCGACCGCAGCGCGCGCCGCCGATGCTGCGTTATCGGGCGAAACGTGCAGGAGCGAAGCGCGATCGCGATCGATCGCGATCTCCATTCGCGGCCCTGCGACCTGCGTCGACGTCTGGACGTTCATCGCCACCGGGTTCTTCGCGATGTACGCCTTGAGTTTGTCCGCAGCGGCTTGAACCGCGTCGGGCGGACCAGCGAGGTTGTATTGGATCGGCGCCTGTCCGCCCGTATCACCGTGAAACGCGTCGATGCGCGCGCCCGGGGCGAGCGAACCGAGCGAGGCCGAGGCGTTGTTGACGACCTGATCCTCGAGATGGCGCATCTTCGGATCCATCGTCACGTACAGCTCGGCGACGTTGCCGCCGATCGTTCCGCTCTTCTGCCCGACTGTCGCCGACACCGATTGCACGCCGCCCATCTGTTGGATCTTCGGCTCCATCCGCAGCACCGCGCTTTGGGTCGTGCCGATCGGTGTGCCCGGCGGATACGTCACTTGGACGATCGCGAAACCCCAGTCCGTCGACGGTTGGAACTCCGCCGGCACCGCCTGCATGAAGAGCATCGCGATCGCCACGAACACGAGTCCCCACGAACCGAAAAAGACGAGATACGGGTGGCGCATCGCCCACGGCAGCGCGACGTCGTGATACGACTTGCGCAAGGTCTCGAACCAGCGCGAGAACCCGCCCACCGGACCTGCGGTCATGCGCGTGAAACTCGGGCGCCCGTCATCGGGCCGCGGGGCGTTGATGTCGATCGGCTTACGCCGCAACGCCCACTTCGCGGCGAGCAGAGGCGTCAGCGTGAACGAGACGAGCAGGGAGAACAGCGTCGCGACGACGATCACCAACGCGAACTCGCGCAAGAACTGCCCGATGATCCCGCTCATGAACGCGATCGGCGTGAAGACGACGACGTCGACGAGCGTGATCGCGATCGCCGCCGCGCCGATCTCGGTCCGCCCGGTGATCGCCGCGTCGTCCGCCGACCTCCCCATCGCTCTATGTCGAGTGATATTCTCGATGACGACGATCGAGTCGTCTACCAATATGCCGACGGTAAGCGACAACCCCATGAGCGACAGCACGTCGATCGTGAAGCCGAGCATCTTCATCACGAAGAACGTCGCGAGGAGCGATGTCGGGATCGCGATCATGACGACGAGCGCGCTGCGCCACACGTGGAGGAAGAAAAGCAGCACGAGCGCGGTCAACAGGATACCTTCGAAGAGGTTCTGGAGCACGCCGTTGATCGAGTCGTGCATGAAGTCGTAATCCGCATTGAGCTCGGTGAACGTCACCTGCGGATAGCGGCTTTGCAGCGTCTTGAACGCATCGCGGACGGCGGCCGTCGTGCCCTTCGTGTCGGCGTCGGCGTCCTTGACGACCTGCATGACGATCGCGTCGTGACCGTCCAGGCTCGAAGCGATCCGGTGATCGGCGTAGCCGTCGACGACGGTCGCGACATCGCCGACGTGGAGCACGCCCTCGGGCTGACCGGGAATCGTCAGGGGCAGACGCGCGATCTGCTTCGGATCGGTGATGTCGGCGCGCACGCCGACCGTCGCCTCTTGGAACGGCTGATCCAAACGGCCGCCGGGGAAGCTGACGTTCCCCGCGCCGACCGCGCTCACAACATCGTTGAGCGTACCGCCGAGTGCTTGCAGGCGGGCGAGGTCCGGCTCGATCGTCACTTGACGGTCGTACGTTCCGCCCGCCGTCGCCGCGCTCACACCGGAGACGCCTCTTAGATACGGCACGATCTCGTTATTGATGAGGTCCGCCATCGCGACCGGCGAGAGCGTCTTCGTCGTTATGCCCTCGGAGATGATCGGGTCGCCGTTGACGTCTGCTTTCGTGACGACCGGCGGGTCGAGGTCGGACGGCAGGTTGATGCGCGCCGCGTCAACCGCCTGTTGGACGTCGGTCGCCGCGAAGTTGACGTCCGTGCCGAGCTTCAGCTCGACGGTGATGTTCGCCAGACCCTCATCGACATTCGCATCGATGTGGTCGAGGTGCGGCACGTTTTCGAGCTCGTCTTCGATGGGCCGGACGACGAGCCGCTCCATCTCCTCCGGACTCGCTCCCGAGTACGTGGCGGTGACGTTGACCACCGGGATCTGGACGTTCGGATCGATGTTCTGGCCCATCGAGAAGTACGCCACCAAACCGAACAGCGCGACGGCGATGAAAAAGAGCGTGATGATGGTCGGGTTCTTGATAGCGAATCTCGTGAGCCACATGCTTCCTTTTATACGCTATTTCGCCGAGACCGTCCCGCCAGGGATACCGACCTCCGGAATAGCTCGGGCCGTTAACGCTGCCTTAAATTCCGCGCGCCCTCGGGCCGCGGCGACCGCGAAAAACGCGGTTCAGGTCACGTTTGCGGCGGTGCTTACGTTGAAACAATCGACCTGCTACTTAGGTAGAATCGCGCATGTGGCTGACAAGATTCGCGCTTAAGCAACCCACGGTCGTCACGCTATTCTTCGTGGCGGTCTTGCTGTTCGGTCTCGTCGGGTATTTCTCGATGGGCCAGAACATCAACCCCGATGTGACGTTCCCAGGCGTCACCATCGCGGCGAACTATCCCGGTGCGAGTCCGGAAGAGATGGAGCGGCTCGTCGTCCGCCCGATCGAGGATCAGCTCCAAAACGTCTCCCACATCGAGCAGATCTTCTCTCGCTCGACCGAAGGCGGGGCGTCGATCGAGGTGCAGTTCAAGCTCGGCACCGACATCAACAGCTCGTCGAACGACGTCCAGCAAGCGATCGATCAAGCGCGACCGTTCCAGCCCGCCGATTTCAATCCGCCGATCCTCTACAAAGAAGACACTTCGAGCAGCCCCATCCTGACCGAGTCGATCTCATCGACGAAGCTCTCGCCGACCGAGCTCTCGAATCTCGTCGAGACCGAGATAATCCCGCAGCTGCGCGGCGTCAAAGGCGTCGGCAGCATCCAGACGAGCGGCGAGTTCACGCGACAGATCGACGTCAATCCCGACCCGTCGCGGCTTGCAGCCGTCGGGGGCACGCTGCTTGACGTCTCGGATTCGATCGGCGCAGGCAACGTCAGCATGCCTGGCGGTCAGCTCGACGAGGGCACGACGCAAGCGACCGTCGGCGTCCGCGCCGATATCACGAACCCGCTCGACATCGCGTCGATCCCGCTCAACATCGCCGGTAGCCCGCAAGGGCAGCTCCATGTCGGCGACGTCGCGACGGTGCTCGACACGTACGCCGATCAACAACTGACGGCGAAGGTGAACGAGACGCCGGCGATCGTCCTCAACATCGGCCACGACTCCGACGCCGACACCGGTAAGACGACCGCTGGGATCCGCGCGGCGTTCAAAGACCTTGCCGCGAAAAATCCGCGCGCCAACTTCCTCGAAGTGCAAGCCGATGAAGACTTCATGCACGAAGCGATCAACGGCGTTTTCCAAAACCTTTTCGAAGGCATCTTGCTGACCGCGCTCGTGCTGCTGCTCTTCCTCCACGTGTGGCGCAGCGCGCTCGTCGTCATGATCGCGATCCCGACGAGCCTCCTCGCGACGTTCTTCGTCATGTGGATCATGGGCTTCTCGGTCGACCTGCTCTCGCTCATGGGGCTTTCGCTCACCATCGGCATCCTCGTCGACGACTCGATCGTCGTGATCGAGAACATCACCCGGCACAGGGAGATGGGCAAACCGGCGGACGAGGCCGCGATCGTCGGACGCACGGAGATCGGCGGCGCCGCGATCGCGATCACGCTCGTCGACGTCGTCGTCTTCGCGCCGATCGCGTTCATGAGCGGCATCGTCGGACAGTTCTTGCGCGAGTACGGTCTCGTCATCGTGACGTCGACGCTGTTCTCGCTCCTCGTCTCCTTCACGCTGACGCCGTTGCTCGCCGCGCGTTGGGCCGTGCTGCGCAAGCCGCGGCCGACACGCCTAGCCTTCATCAAGTGGTTCGCAGACCGCTTCGACAACGCGAAGCGCGCGTATCACGACGGGCTCCTGCCGCTCGCGCTCAAGCACCCGTACATGGTCGGCTTCGGGTCGCTCGCGCTCGTCCTCATCTCCGTGACCGTGCCGATGGCGCTCGGAATCGTGCCCTTCGAATTCCAGCCGAACACCGAATACGGCACCGCGATCGCGACGCTCACGTATCCGATCGGCACTTCGCTGCAAGTGACGCAGGCCGGTGCAGACCGCATCGCGGCGGCTGCTCAAAAAATCGCGGGCGTTAGAGATACAGTCGTCACCGTCGGCGGTGACGGCACGTACACGGCGCAAGTCCAAGTCGATCTCGACACCGAGCATCGTCACGACGAGCATAACGTCGTCGACGCCCTCAACAAGATGGGCGATCTCGTCCCCGGCGCGCTGCTCGTCGGCGGCGGCGCGCAGAACGGCGGCGGCGCCGATCTCGTCTATACGTTCACCGGCCCGACCGACGAGCTCGATGCCGCGTCCGTCAAGGTCATGAAGCTTCTGAAGTCGTTGCCGAACACGACCGGCGTCAACAGCACGTCGACCATGACCGGCCCGCGTCTGGAAGTGAAGGTCGATCGCCAGAAGGCGGCCATCCTCGGCGTCTCGCCCGAAGCAGCGGCGACGACAGCGCGCGCAGCCGTCGGGGGCGTCATCGCGACGAAGGTGCGCTCGGATCAAGGACTCATCGACACGGTCGTCCAGCTCGCGCCGGCGCAGCGCAACAACGTCGACTACCTCAAGACGATTCCCGTCCGCTCGCTCACGGGCCAGCTCGTGCCGCTCGAAGACGTCGCGACGTTCACGTGGACCGGCGAGCCGCCGGTACTCCGGCGCATCGATCGCGAGCGCATCGTCCGCGTCTTCGCGAACATGCTCCACGGCGCGCCGATCGGCCCGGTGAACGACAAGGTGATGGCGGCCGTCAATAGTGCGACGTTCCTGCCGCCCGGCGTCCACGTGAAGGACGACGGCCAGGCAGACCTCCTCAACGATTCGGTGAACAAGATCGGGATCGCGCTGACCACCTCGTTCGTCCTCATCTACATGCTGCTCGTCATCCTCTACCGCAATTACTTGACGCCGCTCGTCATCATGATGAGCATCCCGGTCGCGCTCGTCGGCGTGTTCGCCGCGCTGACGGCGGCGAACGTCCTGCACAACATCTTCCCCGACGTGCGATACTTCGGCGGACAGACGCTCAACATATTCAGCATGCTCGGCATCGTCATGCTCATGGGGCTCGTCGCGAAGAACGGCATCCTGCTCGTCGACTACGCGAACACGCTCCATGCGCGCGGCCTCGCGCTGCGCGATGCGATCATCGAGTCGGCGGCGATCCGCTTCCGTCCGATCGTCATGACGACCGCGGCGATGATCTTCGGCATGCTGCCGCTCGCGCTCGGCATCACGGAAGGCGCCGAGTTCCGCAAGTCTATGGGCACCGTGATCATCGGCGGCCTCACGAGCTCGCTGTTCTTGACCCTCTTCCTCGTGCCGGTCGTCTACGTCTCACTCGTCGGCTTCGTCGAGAAACGCCGTCAGCGTGCCGCCGCCAAGCGCCTCGCGATGAAGGACATCGATCTCGACGAAGAACCCGCGGCCGCTTTCCAAGCTGTCTGATGTAATAGGCCGAGCGAAGCTCGGCTTAGACTAGGTCCGCACACGAGTT
>DASQJC010000241.1:0-5213 GCA_035631255.1 Candidatus Eremiobacteraceae bacterium
TTCACTGTCAAAGGCCAAGACGTGCGCGAGGGCGATCCGATCACGATCGACGGTACCACGGGCAACGTCTATCTCGGCGAGCTGCCGATGCAGGCTGCGCGCCTCTCGACGCAGTTCCAGCACATCTTGACATGGGCCGACGATTTCAAGCGGCTCGGCGTCTACGCGAACGCCGACACGCCGGAAGATGCGCAAAAAGCGCGCGACTTCGGCGCCGAAGGCATCGGCTTGTGCCGCACCGAGCACATGTTCATGCAGACCGAGCGTCTGCCGGTCGTCCAAGAGATGATCATGGCGGAGACGCCCGACTCACGTCGCAAGTGTCTCGAGCAGCTGCTGCCGATGCAGCGCGACGACTTCCGCGGCATCCTCAAGGCGATGAAAGGTTTGCCGGTGACGATCCGGCTGCTCGATCCGCCGCTCCACGAGTTCTTGCCGAGCCTCGAAGATCTGCTCGTCGAGACGACAGAGCTGCGCGTGAGCAAGTCCGATCCATCGTTGCTTGCGAAAAAAGAGAAGATCCTACGCCGCGTGCGTGCGCTCCACGAGAGCAACCCGATGCTCGGGTTGCGCGTCTGCCGGCTCGGCATCGTCTACCCCGAGATCTATCAGATGCAGGTCCGCGGCATCATGGAAGCTGCTGCGGAACTGAAGAAGGAGAAGATCGACGCGCGTCCGCTCATCATGATCCCCGGCGTCGGCACGGTGACCGAGATGAAAGCGCTGCGCGATCTCGTCGTCAACGAAGCGGAGCGCATCCTCAAAGAGGCGGGGGTCAAAGTGCACTACGAGGTCGGCACGATGATCGAGCTGCCGCGTGCGTGCCTCGTCGCGCATCGAATCGCCGAGCACGCCGAGTTCTTCTCGTTCGGCACGAACGATCTGACGCAGACGGTCTTCGGTTACTCGCGTGACGACGCCGAAGGTTCGTTCATCCCGGTCTATCTCGATCGCAAGATCTTGCGCGAAGACCCGTTCCAGGTCATCGATCAAGACGGCGTCGGCGAGATGATGAAGATGGCGATGGAGCGCGGCCGGATGTCGCGCGAGGACATCAAGATCGGCATCTGCGGCGAGCACGGCGGCGATCCGTCATCCGTCGAGTTCTGCCACAAGATCGGTCTCGACTACGTCTCGTGTTCGCCGTTCCGCGTGCCCGTCGCGCGGCTCGCGGCGGCGCGGTCGGTGTTGCGCGAGCAAGCGGATGCGGCCGCAGCGGCGGCCGACGGTAAGAAGAAGAAAGTCGATCAGGACTAAAGGGGAGCAATCGAAACCTATACGTACTAAGGAGCGGTCGAGATTTATCTCGACCGCCGCGGCCTCACAATAAGTAATGTAGTAGGCCGAGCGAAGCTCGGCAATCGAGTGATACTCTAGGAACATGCCGACCACCCAAAGCATCCGTGAAGAGCTCGAGGCGCGCGAAGCGGCGACGCTCTCTCCACATGCCGCACTCTCCAAGAATTCGCGCGGCCGGCGAACGCCCGAAGAGCCCGATCCGGTGCGAACGTGCTTCCAGCGCGACCGCGACCGCATCGTCCACGCGAAAGCCTTCCGGCGGCTCATGCACAAGACGCAAGTCTTCCTGACGCCGCTCGGCGACCATTATCGGACGCGCCTGACGCATTCGATCGAGGTCATGCAGCTCTCGCGCTCGATCGCGCGCGGGTTGAACCTCAACGAAGACCTTGCCGAAGCGATCGCGCTCGGTCACGACCTCGGCCACTCGCCCTTCGGCCACGCCGGCGAAGCGGCGCTCACCGAGGCCTGGTCGACGTACGAGCCAGGTGCGCGGTTCATCCATTCGCAGCAGAGTTTGCGCGTCGTCATGTACCTCGAGCGGCGCGGCGAGAAAGTCGGACTCAACCTCACCGAAGAAGTGCTCGACGGCATCGGCAAGCACAGCAAGAACAAGGGCGCGCTTTCGGGTTGGCAAGATCTTCCTTTCACGCTTGAAGGACAGATCGTCCGCTACTGCGACCGGCTCGCCTACATCAACCACGACATCGACGATGCGATCCGAGCGGGGGTCATCGCCGAGGGCGATCTGCCGCGCAAGGCGGTTGAAACGCTCGGTCCGAGCGGTTCGATCCGCATCGAGACGGTCGTCCAAGACATGATCGCGCAATGCCGCGGCAAGGCCGAGATCAAGTTGTCGGATCCGGTCCTCGAAGCGGTCGAGACGATCAAAGATTTCATGTTCCGCAACGTCTACCTCAACGACGCGGCGAAGCGAGAAGAGCCGAAGGCGCAGAACATCGTGAAGCGCCTGTTCGAATACTACATGGAACATCCGGACGAACTCTCGCCCGAGTTCACACAAGGATTGCCGTCCGAGGATACGCTCGGGCGGCGCGTTTGCGACTACATCGCGGGATTCACCGATCGATTCGCCATCAAGCGCTTCCGCGAGCTCTTCGTCGATCCGCTCGAAGCGCAAGTGCCGAAGGAGTGGGATGTATGACCGTCTTGCTTGCGATCTGCATGATCGGCAACGCGGTGTTCGCCAAGCTGCCGGCGGACAACCAGCCGACGCTGCGACAGGCGATCGTCGCCGCTGGAGAAACGCCGGGTTCGCATCTATCGAATCTCGACACGAAGATCACCGGCTGGTCGTACGAATGCGACGGCAACAACTATGCCGCGGCGTACTTCGTAGCAAACGCAGCGCCCGCGGATTTTGGAAAGCTTTGGATCGCGCGTTACGACGACGGCAAGAAGGCGTGGACGCAGTCCTCAACGATGCCGCCCGGGTCTGACAGCACACAGACCGCTGCACAAGAGGTGATCACGCTTTTCTACGACGGCTATTATCTCTACGTCCAGCTTCAAAGCGCGACCGGCACGCCGGAGACGCTGCAATTCAAGACCGATCTGACATACAAGCGCGAGTTCTTCGGACAGACAGACGCAGGGATCACGGACGGCGCATTGTTCTACACGCCGAATTCGAACGCGCTGCCTGGCGATCCGGCCGCAGCGATCTTCGACCCGGAAACCGGACGCTCGCGCGCGATCTATCCGCTCGATAAACAGACCCCAGCGATGCTCCGAGGTGAGCAGACCGCGGCAAGCGTCGTATCAGCTTGCATCAACCAGTTCAACGAACACGGAGTGACGTACGACAAGCAGAACCCGCTCCGAGCGATCGCGGGTGCGCGCTCGAGTCTGACGACGGATTCGCTGGTCTTTGCGGTCATCTATGGTGCGAATCCGGATCCGACTTGCCAGAACCGAGAGCCGGTCGGTGCCGTGTACGTCTTCCTCCACCCGAATGATCCCAAGCGGATGAAATACGTCGAGCAGCCGATAGCGGACATAAAACATTTCGACGATTCGGGTCTCGGCACGCTGTTGACCAAAGACAGCCTCGCGAAGCTCTTCGGCGCGTCAACTAATTGAAACCGACAATAAATGCCCTTTGACGCCGGCGTCGTCGCCGAGATCCAAGCGAAAGTCGATCTACTCGCGTACGTCAGCCAGTATGTGACGCTGAAGAAGCGCGGCCGCGAGTATCTCGGGCTGTGTCCGTTCCACGCGGAAAAGACGCCGTCGTTCTCGCTCAACGCGGAGAAGCAGCTCTGGCATTGCTACGGTTGCGACGCGGGCGGAGATCTCATAAAGTTCGTCCAGCGTTACGAGAACGTCGATTTCCAGACGGCGCTCCGAATGCTCGCGCAGCGCGCCGGCGTCGAACTGCGCGAATCGAAGAGCGAAGGACGGCGACGCAGCGAACGCGAGGCGATCTACGAAGCGAACTCCGTCGCCGCCGGGTACTTCGCATCTGAACTCAAGAAGAGCCGCGCGGCGCTCGATTATCTGAAGAACCGCGGCATCGCGATCGAGACGGCGGAGAAGTTCGGCATCGGGTTCGCGCCGGACTCATGGGACGGATTCGTCGCTGCTGCCCGCAAGTCGGGCATCGATCTCGAGCTCGCAGCTCGCGCCGGCCTCGTGCGGGCGCGCCCGCAGAGCGACGGCTTCTACGATTTTTTCCGCAACCGGCTCATGCTGCCGACGCACAACCTCACCGGCGAAGTGATGGCGTTCGGCGGCCGCGCGCTCGGCGACGAAACGCCGAAGTACATCAACACGCCGAGCACCGCCGCGTACACGAAAGGCCACCACGTCTACGCGCTCAACATCGCGCGCCGCGCGGCGGCCGCTGACGGTGCGCTCATCGTCGTCGAAGGTTATCTCGACGCGATCGCGCTCCACCAAGCCGGTTTCGCCAACGCCGTCGCGAGCCTGGGCACCTCATTCACGCTCGAACAAGCGCGCGAACTGCGGCGCGTCGCACCGAACGTCTATTTGAGCTTCGACGGCGACAAGGCGGGCGTCGCGGCGACGACCAGAAGCATCGATATGCTCGTCGACGAGGGCTTGACGGTCGAAGTCGTCGCGCTGCCGGCCGGCAAGGACCCCGATGAGATCGTCCGCACCGAAGGCGCTCCCCGTTTCCGCGCCTTGCTCGACGCGTCGGTGCCCTGGAAAGACTTCAAGCTCGAACTCGCCTTCCGGCAAGCGGCAGCCGCGAAGTTCGTCAACCCGTCGGACATCGCGCGCGAAGTGATGAAGGTCGTCGTGCAAGAGCGCGATCCGATCGTGCGCGACCGATACGTGAAGACGATCTCGCGCAAGCTCGACATATCGGAATCGGCACTACGGCGCATCGAACGCGGCGAACCGAGCGCTCCGCGCGTCATGGGTCAACGTCCGTCGCGCCGTCCGTTCGAGCAGATCCGCGCACCGTCGGCGGAACGAGAACTCGTTCAACTCTTGATAGTGCGGCCCGCACTTGTCGAGCGCGCGGCATCGCAGATCAGTGCAGAAGAATTCGATGACGCCGTCATGGCCGACGCGTACCGCCATTTGAGCGCGAATCGCGCACGGCTCGTCGAAGGAATGAATCCGCTGACGCTGTTCGTCGACGACGAAGTCGGTGCGGACCTCTCGCGACTCGCGCTCGCATCACCGCCGCTCACGATCGAAGAGGACGAACAGCGCTTCGACCGATTGATCGAGCGCTTCGACCGAAAGCGAATGGAGCGGAGGCTTTCCACGATTGACGCCGAACTGAACGGGCTCTTGACCCGTGGATTGCCGGTTCCCGACGTGCTGAGAGACGAATATAACTCGCTCGCGGCGTCCTTGCGTGGGTCTAGGCAGAACGGGAAAGAGGAATAACCCCTAAATCGATGTCTCCCCGCAGC
>DASQJC010000242.1:0-3871 GCA_035631255.1 Candidatus Eremiobacteraceae bacterium
ACTCCGGCGACGCCGTGGCGCTCATTTCCGACGAGCAAAGCGACCCGCTGAGGAAGTGTGACGGCGCGCACGTCGGGCGCGAACGCTTCAGCCGCGACAAGTGAAACCTTCGCCACGACGAGCGCGTCGTGCAGCTTGCTCCACTCGTCATAGCAGATCAGCGGCAGGTGGAACATCGAGCCGAGAGATGCTCTCGCGACCTTCTCATTGTACGGGTCGACGCCCGCCGATCCGCAGCACACGGCTTTCGCGCCGAATGCCTCGGCCGAGCGCATGAGCGTGCCCGCATTTCCAGGATCCGCGACATCGTGCAGGACGAGGATGATGCAAGCCTCGCCCTGGTCACCGATGATCTCGACGAGTCGTGACGGCTCCTGATCGAAAAAACGCGCGACCGCGACGACGCCCTGCGGCGTCCGCGTCTCCGAAAGCGAGTGCATCGTGCGGTCGTCCACCGCCGTGACCTCGACGTGTTGCGAAGCCGCCTTCGCGGCGATGGCCGCGGGCAACGACACGCGCGAATCGACGAAGATGCGCTCGAGCGTGACTGCCGGAGCGTCGAGCGCCGCTTGGATCGCGGTGGGGCCCTCGACGAGAAAGCATCGCTGTTCATAGCGATGCTTTTTCAGATGGAGGCTTCTCGCGGCCCGCACCGATGGATGGTGAAAACCTGCGGCGGGATACGCCAGCGTACTAGGCTCCGGCTGCGGCCTTCGGCTGATGCTTCTTGGCGATCGCCAAAAGCTTCTCGAACGCCGCCTGGTCGTTTATCGCGAGATCGGCGAGCACCTTACGGTTGATCGCGAGCCCTTCTTTCTTGAGGCCGCTCATGAGGCGGCTATAGGAAAGGCCTTCGTGGCGGGCTGCCGCGTTGATGCGCGTGATCCACAGTGCGCGGAAATCGCGCTTGCGCGCGCGCCGGTCGCGGAAGGCGTAGATGAGCGAGTGGAGCAGCGCCTCGTTCGCCGCCTTATAGTTGCGGCCGCGGGCGCCGCGAAATCCCTTGACTGCCTTTAAGACCTTGCGCCGCTTCTTCAGCGACATCATCCCGCGTTTGACGCGTGCCATTTCGGGTTCGTCTCCTTCGTCGAATCGTCTGCGCTAGTGCGTTATTCGTTATTGCGAATAGGGCAGCTGGCGCTTTAGGCGGGCGGTATCGGTTTTGTCGGCGACGACCTGCTTGCGGAACTTGCGGATCCGCTTGGCCGACTTTTTCGTCAGGATGTGGCTGCAGCCCGAGAACTGGCGCTCGCGCACGAACTTGCCGGTCCCGGTCACCTTCACGCGCTTCGCCGCGCCCTTGTGCGTCTTGAGTTTCGGCATCGTCTTCCTCGTCTCGACTGTCGTCTATTCAGTTCGTCGCTTCGCCCGCTTCGGCCGACGCGATCGGGTGATGGCTCGCAGCGTCTGCCGCCGCGCGCGCCGCCGCTTTTGCCGCCGCTGCTTGCACGATCTCGTGGCGCGGCGAAAGGATCATGAACATATTCCGGCCTTCGACGCGCGGCTCGCGTTCGACGACGGCGATCTTCGTGGTGTCGGTGGCGACTCGATCGAGAAGTCGTCGTCCGTGTTGCTGGTAGGTGATCTCGCGACCGCGGAACATGATGGTCACTTTCACCTTGTCACCGCCCTGCAGCAGCCGCTCGGCGGTGCGGAACTTCACCTGGTAGTCGTGCTCCTCGATCTTCGGGCGGAGTTTGACTTCCTTGAGTTCCATGTGGTGCGCTTTCTTGCGCGCCTCTTTGTCGCGTTTGCTCTGTTCGTACTTGAGTTTACCGAAGTCGGAGAGACGGCAGACGGGCGGGACCGCGTTCGGCGAGACCTCGATGAGGTCGACGCCGCGCTCGCGCGCGAGCGCGAGGGCCTCGAAGGTCGCCATGACTCCCAACTGAGCGCCGTCGTCCGCGATGACGCGGACCTGTGGTGTACGGATCTGCTGATTGACGCGCAGTGGCTTGCTAATCTGGTGGATGCTCCTTCCTGAAATCGCCGGTCCGAAGCCGGCGTCCGGATGTAAAAATAGCCCGCTTCGTGCAGGCTACCCGATAAAAGACGTCAGTGAACGGATTTAAGGTGCGTTCTGCCTTCGTCTTTCGGACCGATCTGACAGCCCGAAGGCGCCGAACGGTGCGAAGGGTAGTCGCGCTACCGGAGGATTATACCAATGAAGGCTTAGGGGGTCAAGCTGTCCCGCGCCGTTCCTCTCAGTTGATCGTGACGGACACCTCCACAAGGTTGCCATGCGGGTCGGAAACCGTGACCGTGCAAGACCCGCTCGACATGCCCGACACGATAAACGTGCCAGCTGAAAGACCCTTAGCAACCGAGGCGATCCCCGGATTTGAAGAGGTCGCCTGCAGTCTTGACGGATCTTCTTTTGACTCCGAGGAGTCGATCGTCTGCTGCGAACCAACGCTCAGGACAATCGACGTCGGATTCACCGAAAGTATGCGAAGGAGATAAGCGGTGAGCTTACTACCGGATAGGTCGCTGATCCAAAGATTTGAATCAGGCCCGAAGGCGTCGCGCGTCCAAAGCTCCTCGGAGCTTCTATTCTCAATCTTTATGTGCGCGATAGGTACGAGGTTCTTCTCACTAAAGCGCACGAGATAGTTGGCGCTGCCGTAAACACCATAGAGCACGCCGTTGCGATTAGCAAGCCACGCGCTGTCGTTTACGATTTTTCGTCTTAGACCATGTGCGTATGCGGTGATCTCACCTGTCGGCGTGATGCGCAGCAGATCGCCGTCTGATTGCCGCGAAGACCATAGATTCCCATCGCTCCCCGCGACGAGATTGCCGAACAGTGGGTAGTCTGAACTCACGTTGTACGTCACCACTGAGAGCGTTGATGTGTCGATTCGTCCAAAAATGGCCGTGCTGGGATCGCCCATCGATGTGAACCACGCGCCCCCGTCTGGACCCGCCGTTATCGCGTAGACGCTTCCGTTGAAGGGTATCCCAACGTGAGTGATGACACCCGCGGTGGTCATCCGGGAGATCGTATTGGACCCGCCATCAAACCAAAGATTTCCGTCCGGCCCAGTGCAGATTCTCCCGGCTGCAGTCTGAAAGCGCTTTAGCTCGCCATTCGGGGAAATCCTGACGACTTCACTGCCGAGATTTGGTTCGGCAGCGGAGACCCACACGGCTCTATCGGGTCCTAGAGTTATATCGTAAACGGATGCGCCAGTGAAGTTAGTCATGTTCGTAACGACACCAGTCGCTGAGAGTCTGTAAACATTGACGGGATTCTGACCAGGTGGGCCGCCATCGAACCAGATGTTACCATCAGGTCCCCTAATTACGTCTACGGGGGCGATGTCGGGAGTAGCGACGCTCGCCCAAACCGACCCATCTCCCGATTGCAGGATGGATGGTGTGCCCTTTCCGTCCGAGATCTGCGGCGCGGTCGAGTGGAACGAACACCCACCGAAAAAGAATAGACCGATAATAATCGCTACTCTAGCGCTCATAACGTCCGTCCCTAAGTCGATTTAGCTCCGTAAGGTGGCTGCTCCATTCGGGGTCAGTCGAGGGTTCGCTCCATAGGGTAGAGGTTGCGCCCACGAATCGAGCGGCGCAGGCGCCTGTCGGTCCCTAGACGAAGAAAGCGGGACAGGCGGCGTTGCGCCGCTCGATTCTATATCCAAGGAAGATGAAGACGTGGCGAAGTTGATCGGCGGCAAGCCGGACGCGAAGAACGGAAAGGCGCCCAAGGGCGACAAGGCCCTGTGGCAATCCCAGTTCGACGCGGCTGCCAAGCTGCCGGGCGCGAACGATCGGACGATCTCCGACCATCCGCTCAAACCGATGTACATGCCCGAGGACGCCGCGGGCATCGACTACGCCACCGAAGTCGGCTATCCGG
>DASQJC010000243.1:0-3276 GCA_035631255.1 Candidatus Eremiobacteraceae bacterium
CGGTCAGGACCCGCGCGACGAAAACCCGCTAATCCCGTCAGGACCGGAAGGTAGCAGCGGCGTGTGGGACCTTTCGGGTGCCGCGGCTCGTCCTGACTCGAGCCTCCCCTTATGACGTGTGTCGCTCGACGTGTCGCACCATGCGAGCGGGACAAAAGGACAGGTGAGACTTCCCGTGCGAACCTGGGGCAGGCCATCGTCATGACTGACGCGTGGCAGACGTTTGTGAGCGGCTTGGCGCCGGCCGTCACATCACCGACTTTCGTTTTGAGCGCCATCTTCACGATCGCCGCGCTCGTCGTCTACCACTTGATGACCGCGCGGTCCCGATCCGGTAGGGCGCTCGTGCGCCCGGGGACTCCGCAAGCCGCGGCACCGCCGGATCTATCGGACGTACGCCGACGGCTCGCCGCGCTGGAAGCGGCCGCCGACGGCGCATTGAAAAACGTCGGGTTCGTCCGCTTCAATGCGTTCCCCGACGTCGGGTCGGAGCTGTCGTACGCGCTAGCGGTCGTCGACGGCAAGGGCGACGGATTCGTGGTCTCGAGCATCTATTCGCGCGAAGAGGTTCGCACGTATGCGAAGGCTGTGAGCGGATTCGAGACCGACAAAGAGACGAGCGAGGAAGAGCGCAGAGCGCTCGGCATCGCACGGGAGAGGTCCGGTCGGCCGCGATCGCGCGGCTGAGGGCTGGTCCGGGGCACGGAAGCCCGCGGGGCTCGCGAGCGCCGCATGCGGCGCACCGTTCAGCGGGGGAGAGAAGTGCTAAAGGAGCTGTTCTCGTCGACGAAGCGGATCGTCATCAAGATCATCCCGCACAGCTCGGAGTCGATCTATAAACTGGAAGTGTCGCATCGCCACCTCGCGGTCATCGGGGCGGGCGTTCTCGTTTTTCTCGCCGCTATGACGACGTTCCAGTTGGGCGCGGTGAACGCCGCAAACGCGCAAGTGCGCAAGCTTCAAGCTTCGGATGCGCAGCAACATCGCCAGCTCGCCGCGTTCACGAAGCAGACGCACGACATGATGAATCGTTTGAGCGTGTTGCAGCGCAACGAGCGCGAGATCAAAAAGCTCGCGGTGATCGCGAACGGCGGCAAGACATCGACGAGCGCTTCGAAGGCGCCGGCGAGCAAGACGAGTTCTGCGCCGGTCATCCACGCGGCGGCGCCGCTCCCCGGAAGGCCGTCTGTGACGCCGCGCGTGTCGTTCTGGGACGGCGTTCGATCGTGGCTTGCGAGCCGCAGCGCGGATGCTGTGACGTTCGCGAACGAGTCGACCGCGCTCGCATCGCTCAATGTGAAGCTTGAAAGCGCGCTCGCCGAATCGCGCGACCTCGAAGCGAAAGCGTCGGCAGCCGCACAGGCGAAGATCGCTGCCGATATCGCGCGCCAGCGGTTCTTGGATGCGATCCCATCGATTTGGCCGACCGACGGTTACGTGTCATCGGGCTTTGGTTATCGTGACTATCCGGATGCGGAGTTCCATCCGGGGCTCGACATCGTCAACGATTACGGCGCGCCGGTGTATGCGACTGCGTCGGGCGTCGTCGAGGAAGCGGGCTGGGATTACGGCTACGGCTACAAGATCGTCATCGATCATGGCAACGGGTATGAGACGTGGTACGCGCACAATTCGCGGATGCTCGTAAGCCCGGGTGATTCGGTTCGCAAGGGTGAGCAGATAGCGGAAATCGGCACGTCCGGTTTTGCGACCGGACCGCACTGCCATTACGAGATCGTGCTGTGGGGCAAGCCGATAGATCCGACGCCGTATCTGGACGGCATTCCCGCGCAGGTCGCATCGGCGCGCTGAGTTTGGCGTCGCCGGCGTACGCATCGCGCAGAGGTCGAACGCTCCCCGCCTAACGAATCCGTCGAACATGACCACCCGCGCGGCGTCGCAGCGCACGAACGCGAAAGTGCGCAATTTTTGCATCATCGCCCACATCGATCACGGCAAGACGACGCTGTCGGACCGGCTGCTCGAGCTGACCGGCGCGCTCGCCGCGCGCGAGATGCAAGAGCAGACGCTCGACTCGATGGACTTGGAGCGCGAGCGCGGCATCACGATCAAAGCGCATCCAGTGACGCTCCAGTATCGGGCGCTCGACGGCGAGACGTACGAGCTCAACCTTATCGATACGCCAGGGCACGTCGATTTCACGTATGAGGTGTCGCGATCTTTGAGCGCTTGCGAGGGTGCGCTCTTGGTCATCGATGCGGCGCAGGGCATCGAGGCGCAGACGCTCGCGAACTATCATCTGGCGACGGAAGCGAAACTCGCCATCATCCCGGTGATCAACAAGATCGATCTGCCATCGGCTGATCCGGATAGCGTCATCCGCGACGTCGAGGATACGCTGCTCATCGAACGCGAGCGCTGCATCAAGGCGTCGGCGAAAGAGGGGATCGGGATCCGCGAGATCCTCGAGGCGATCGTCGCGCACGTGCCAGCGCCTTCCGGACGAGAGGAGCACTTGCGGGCGCTCGTCTTCGATTCGCACTACGATGCGTATAGGGGCGTCATCTGTTACGTGCGGGTTGTCGACGGAATGCTGGCGGCGGGGTCGCGGATCAGATCGATGGCGCAGGATCGCGTGTTCGAGGTGTTGGAGGTCGGAACGTTCAGGCCGGATATGCGGCCCTCGGATCGGCTCGAAGTCGGCGACGTCGGCTATGTCATCGCGAACATCAAGAGCGTTTCGGATGTCGCCGTCGGCGATACGGTGACGGGTGCGGATTCGCCGGCGCACGTGCCGCTGCCGGGTTACCGCAAAGTGACGCCGATGGTGTACTGCGGTTTGTATCCGAATGAGGGCGTCGACTACACCGATCTGCGCGAAGCGCTCGAGAAGCTGAAGCTCAACGACGCGGCGTTGTCGTTCGAGCCGGAGTCGTCGATTGCGTTGGGTTTTGGTTTCCGGTGCGGCTTTTTGGGCTTGCTCCACATGGAGATCGTCCAGGAGCGGCTCGAGCGCGAGTATGCGCTTTCGCTCATCGCGACGTCGCCGTCGGTCGTCTATCATGTGTTCACGACGGGCGGCGAAGAGATGTGGATCGACAACCCTGCGAAACTGCCGCCGGTACCGAATATCCAGCGCATCGAAGAACCGTACGTCAAGTGCTCGATCATCACGCCCGCGGATTTCATCGGACCGATTATGGATCTGTGTCAGACGCGGCGCGGCACGATGATCTCGATGGATTATATCTCGCCGGCGCGGGTTATCTTCGCGTACGATTTGCCGTTGGCGGAAGTGATCATCGATTTCTTCGA
>DASQJC010000244.1:0-4070 GCA_035631255.1 Candidatus Eremiobacteraceae bacterium
CGTCGAGCTCAACCGCGCCGTTGCGATGGGCATGGCATTCGGGCCGAATGCCGGTCTTGCGATCGTCGATGCATTGAGCGGCGAACGCACGCTCGCGACCTACCACTTGTTCCCGAGCGTCCGCGGGCACTTGTTGTCGAAACTCGGGCGGTTCGACGAGGCGCGCGTCGAATACGCGCGCGCGGCTTCGCTGACGAAGAACAAGCGGGAGCGCGATCAACTCCTCAAACGCGCAGCCGAATGCGCGCGGAGCGGAACGAGCGGCTCGATTCCGCGGACTTCGGCCTGACGCGCGTGCCCGCCAAACCGGTTCCGAAGAAAGCGCGCCCGACGATCGACGTCTATCTCGTCGACGGCACGTACGAGCTGTTCCGGCATTTCTTCGCCGTGCCGCCATCGCGCGATGCAAGCGGCCAGGAGATCGGTGCCGTGCGCGGGGTCGTCGGCTCGGTGCTGTCGATGCTCGAGAGCGGCAATCGCTACATCGGCGTCGCGACCGATCACGTCATCGAATCGTTCCGCAACGCGCTCTACGCCGGATATAAGACCGGCGAGGGCGTCGATCCGGAGCTCATGTCACAGTTCCCGATCCTCGAAGAGGCGCTCGATGCGCTCGGCGTCCTCGTGTGGCCGATGGTCGAGTTCGAAGCCGACGATGCGCTCGCCGCAGCGGCGGTGAAATCGGCGGAGGACGATCGCGTCGCGCGCGTCATCATCTGCACGCCGGATAAGGATCTTGGACAGACCGTGTCCGGATCGCGCATCGTGCAGATGGATCGCCGGCGCGACACGATCCGCGACGAGCAGGGCGTCATCGAGAAATTCGGCGTCAAGCCGGAATCGATACCGGACTACCTCGGCGTCGTCGGCGATAGCGCCGACGGTTTCCCCGGCATCGCCGGCTGGGGTGCGAAAGCCGCCGCGGCCGTTCTCTCTCGCTACGTCCATCTCGAGGCCGTACCCAAAGACTGGCGGCAGTGGGATCCGTCGATCTCGCGCGCTCGCGCTTTATCTGAATCGCTGACGAAATCGTGGGATGACGCGCTGCTCTTCCGCCACATCGCGACCTTGCGCACCGACGCTCCTGTATTCGACTCGATCGACGAAATGTTATGGAAGGGGCCGAAAAAGACGTTCGAAGCGGTCGCCGAGCGGCTCAAGGCGCCCGGGATGCTCGAGAGGGCGGCCCGGATTAGGTTGTAGCGGTCGAGCTTCAGGTCGACCGCCGCGGTCTTACTCTTTGAACTTCGACCCGATACCGCCGCGCACGATTGCGACGGCGCGGTCGAACTCCGCTTTCGATGCGAACTCGCTTGCGCTCACGTAGTACGTCGTGCCGCCGACCTGATATATGAGTCCGGTCGGCATGCGTTGCGCCATCGAAAGGGCCGCCCAGTCGAAGTGGCTGCTTGCGACGTCAGACTTAGAATCTATGCCCGCCGACGAGATCGTCATAACTTCGTGTGTGTCGGTGAGCCGCTTTGCGCTCGCCACAACGAGCCTGTGGACCGCGTTACGCATCGCGAACAGCGGCCTGATCAGGAAGAACGCGCCGACGACGATCCAAAGCGGCCCTAAGAAGTAGCTGCGCTCGTAGATCGCCATCAGGACGCCGACCGCGACTAGTATCAGACCGACCACGAAGATGATCACACGATACGTCGCGACCGACGGCCGTTGCATCGCGATCGGCATGAACGCGGCCATCGCTTCATCGACGTTCGGTCGTAGGGTCACGACGACCGGCGTCAACGCATCCATTCAGTGCGAACCCTCGAGAAAGTTCGTGCCGAGGCCGTTCTTGAAGAGAAGGATCGCGCGCTCGAAGTCGTCGCCGGAATCGAACTCGCGCGACCCGACGAACACCGTCCGGATCCCGACCTGGAACAGCAGACCTTCCGCTATGCGCCGTGCCGACTTAAAGCCTTGCCAATCGATGTGCGAAGAGGTATGCGCGGTCGCGATGTCGAGACCGGCGTCTGAGACCGTCAGGACTTCGTTGTTTTGTAGGGCCAGTTTCACTGACGCGATGATTCGACGAGCGAGATTAGCACGTATGACGACGGGCGGCAGCAGTCCGACTATCAGCCCGAATCCGACCATTATCGGCCCGAATACGAAATCGGGGCTCGGCCCGGTCATGATGAGAACTCCGAAGCCCACGAAAAGAAGACCGAGCGCCCCGCAAAGCGCCCGGTAGATGACGACGCCGCGTTGCGTCATGAGGATCGGTGTCAGGACGCGGGCGCATTCGTCCGGGTCGGGGTTTCGCGTCACGACGACAGCCGCCAGGGTTTCCACCTAGAGACGCCAGTCGATGCCGTGATGGTCGGCCGCTTCGATCGCTTCGTCGTAACCCGCGTCCGCGTGACGGACGATGCCGATGCCCGGGTCCGTGGTGAGCACGCGCGAGAGACGCGCGTGCGCATCGTCCGATCCATCCGCGACGACGACCATCCCCGCATGGATCGAATAGCCGATGCCGACGCCGCCGCCGTGATGGACGCTCACCCAGTGAGCACCGCCGACGGCATTCAAGAGCGCGTTGAGGATCGGCCAGTCGGCGATCGCGTCGGAGCCGTCTTTCATCGCTTCCGTCTCTCGATACGGCGATGCGACGGAACCGGTGTCGAGATGATCGCGGCCGATGACGATCGGCGCCTTCAGTTCGCCCGACCGGACCATCGAATTGATGCGAAGTCCGAACTTCTCGCGTTCGCCGTAGCCGAGCCAACAGATGCGCGCTGGCAAACCTTGGAACTTCACGCGCTCGCGCGCGAGTTCGATCCATCTATGAAGATGCGGGTCGTCAGGGAACGTGTCGAGCAGCGCGTCGTCGAGGGCCGCGATGTCCGCAGGATCGCCTGAAAGCGCCGCCCACCTGAACGGTCCCTTGCCTTCGCAGAAGAGCGGGCGGATGAACGCCGGCGTGAACCCTGGGAACGCGAACGCGTCTTTCACGCCGCCACGCAGGGCCTGATGGCGGATGTTGTTGCCGTAGTCGAAGACGATCGCGCCGAGCTTTTGGAATCCGATCATGGCGTCGACGTGTGCGGCGATCGACTCGATCGCACGATGTTCGTACTGTTTTGGATCCTGCTCGCGCAGCTCGACCGCGCCCTCGAGGGTCATGCCGCGAGGCACGTAGCCTGTGAGCACGTCGTGCGCCGCGGTTTGATCGGTGACGACGTCGATAGGCGCGCGCATGCGCAACAGCTCCGGAAAGATATCCGCGGCATTGCCGATGAGCGCGATCGAAAGGGCGCGCTCGTCTTTAGCGGCGTCGGTCGCCAGATCGAGCGCTTCATCGATCGTCGACGCGACGGCGTCGCAATAGCGGCCTTCGATGCGCCTGTGCGCGTGCTCCGGATCGATCTCGACGCAGATCGCGACGCCGCCGTTCATCGTCACTGCGAGTGGTTGCGCGCCACCCATGCCGCCGAGTCCGGCGGTGAGGACGATGCGGCCTTTGAGCGACCCGCCGAAATGCTTACGCGCGAGCGCGCCAAACGTCTCGTACGTTCCTTGCAAGATGCCTTGTGTGCCGATGTAGATCCACGAGCCCGCCGTCATCTGGCCGTACATCGTGAGACCTTCGGCCTCAAGCCTGCGGAACGTCTCCCAGTCGGCCCACGCAGGCACGAGCATAGCGTTCGAAATGAGAACGCGCGGCGCTGCTTCGTGCGTCTTGAACACAGCGACCGGCTTGCCGGACTGCACGAGCAGCGTCTCGTCGTTCTTCAAACGCTTCAGCGTGCGCACGATCGCGTCGAACGCTTCCCACGAGCGCGCGGCGCGGCCGCTGCCGCCGTAGACGACGAGATCCTCGGGCCGTTCGGCGACCTCCGGATCGAGATTGTTCATGAGCATCCGCATCGCTGCTTCCTGGCCCCATCCGTTGCAGGAGAGCTGCGACCCGCGTGGCGCCCTTATCACGCGGTCGGCATGCATCGTGCTCATCGGTCCCTTCCCACGTATCGAACCTAGCAGTTCATCGTTTGACGATCGCACCGGCGCACTCGGCCGACTTCCACGCATCGGCCGACGGCGCGATCAACTCGTTCCTTTTC
>DASQJC010000245.1:0-3921 GCA_035631255.1 Candidatus Eremiobacteraceae bacterium
CGAGACGTGCACATTCCCCGCAGCGACGTAGCGATCGTGATTCAGATCGACGATGATCCGATCCGCGCTGACGTGGAGCACCCCATCATCGAGCGTCGCCCCGCCGCGCGCGTCCAACACCAAGTGCCCGGCGTAAAACTCGACATCCGCGCCCTTCACCGTAACCGCCGGATGCAACGTCGCGGCGTCTACTGACACCCCACCAAGAAAAACGAAACCGATGATCGCAGTGATGGTGAGAAGGCTAGTCCGCGGCGGTCGACCATAAAGGTCGACCGCTCCAACATCTAACGAGCGCGTGCGAGATAACCCTCGACGAGGTCCCCGAGTCGGCGTATGCCCTCGACGATCATCTCCTCGGTCGCATTGCTGAAATTCAGCCGCATCGTATTGCGGACATCTCGATTCACCCAGAACGGCGCTCCGGGAACGAACGCGACCTTCGAGGTCGTCGCCAACGAGAGCAGCTCTTGTGTGTCGACGCGCTCGGGCATGCGCGCCCACAGGAAGAGTCCGCCGTCTGGATGCGTCCACGTGCATCCCTCAGGCATGAGATCCGCAAGAGCCTTGAGCATGACGTCGCGGCGTCGCGCGTAGACAGGCAGCATCTCTTTGACGTGCGCTTCGACGGCCCCGGGGCGGCGCGCATACGCGTAGACCGCGCGCTGCGTGAAACTCGACGTATGGAGATCGGCGGCTTGCTTCGCCGGCACGACGCGTTCGTAGAGCGCACGATCTTGCATGACGAGCCAAGCGACGCGCATTCCCGGCGCGATCGTCTTGCTCACCGTGCTCATGTAGATGCAGTTGCGGCCTTCGGCGAGCGCGGCAAGCGAAGGCAGATGCTCTCCGGAATAACGCAGCCGTCCGTACGGATCGTCCTCGAAGAACGGCACGCCGAATCGCTCGCAGATCGCGATGACCTCTTTGCGCCGTGAGAGCGAAAGCGTGATGCCGCTCGGATTCTGGAAGTTCGGAACGAGATAGAGGAGCTTGGGCCGCTGCGGCGCCTGTGCGAGCACACGGGTCAAATCGTCGGTGAGGATGCCGTCGTCGTCGGTCGCGACGTTGAGATAGCGAGCCTGGTACGCGTCGAACGCTTGGATCGCGCCCAGATATGCCGGGCTTTCGAGAACGACGTAGTCGCCGGGATCGAGCAGTACCTTGCCGATGAGATCGAGGCCCTGCTGCGACCCGCTGATGATGAGGACGTCGTCGGCATCGCACCGCAGGTGGATCGTCTCGAGGAGATTCTGCGCGACCCACTTGCGCAGCGGGAGATAACCTTCGGTCGTACTGTACTGCATCGCCGCAGGCCCGTCTTCGGCGAGTACTTCTTGACACGCGTGCGCGAATTGTTCGACGGGGAAGAGCTCGGGCGCCGGAAGGCCGCCGGCGAAGGAGATGACGTCGGGCATCTCCGTGACTTTGAGGATCTCGCGGATGGCGCTGGCTTTGAGGCCGCTCATCCGCTCGGCGAATCGAAACGCGGACGAATCGTCTTCGCCGGACGCGCCGCGGGCGGCAAACGACATGTTCCGCCGTTACGCAGGTCGACTGCCGGATTCCCCTCGGATGCGGTCGCCGATGCGGGGTGGCGCAAAGCGGTGCGCCGAAATGCGACGCCGTGCTCGACGTCAACAGCCTGCGCAGCATCCTCGACGCCGTCCGTTCAGGTTCGATGTCCGTCGACGAAGCGCTCTCCTACTGCGGAAAGCGCACGCCGGACGAACCCGAGTTGGCATATGCGACCCTCGATCATCTCCGCTCCGAGCGCACAGGGTTCCCGGAGGTCGTGTACTGCCCGGGCAAGACGGAAGATCAAGTCGCTTCGATCGTCGAGCGGCTCGCGCGCCGCAACGGAAGCGTCATCGCGACGCGCGCGACTCAAGCGCAGTTCGGCGCCGTCAAGCAAGTCGTCGCCGACGCCTCGTTCGATTCCGACTCGAGGATCATCTCGGTCGAGCGCGAGGCGCGGCCACGAGTCGGACTCGTCGCCGTCGTGTCGGCGGGAACGGCGGATCATCCGGTGGCGGCCGAAGCGGCCGTCGCGCTCGACCTGATGGGCAACGCGGTCGCGCGTATCGAGGATGTCGGAGTCGCGGGTCTTCACCGCGTACTGGGGCACGTCGGCGCGCTGCGCAGTGCCAACTGCGTCGTCGTCGTCGCGGGGATGGAGGGCGCGCTGCCGTCGGTCGTCGCGGGTCTCACCGATCGTCCGATCGTCGCGGTGCCGACGAGCGTCGGTTACGGCGCATCGTTCGGCGGACTCGCCGCACTCCTCTCGATGCTCAACGCGTGCGCGAGCGGCGTGACGGTGACGAACATCGACGGCGGCTTCGTCGGGGCGTGCGCCGCTTCGCGTATCAACCACCTCGTCGCGTTGGCTGCGGAATCGGGCGCACGATGAGGATCGCCCGTTTCGACTGTTTCTCCGGCGCGAGCGGCAACATGATCATGGGAGCGCTCGTCGACGCCGGGCTCAGCCTCGATGCGCTCGAACGCGAGCTTCGCAAGCTGCCGGTCGAAGGTTGGTCGATCGAAGCGCGCCGGGTCGACAAGCGCGGTTTGTCGGCGCTCTATCTCGACGTCCACGTGCCGGGCGAAGATCACGATCACGAGCATCACCATGAGGCGCATCACGATCATCAGGCTCACGCGCACAGAAAACTCGCCGACGTCCTCTCGATCGTGCGGCGCGCCGGCTTTCCGGCGGCTGTCGAGAAAGCGGCGAGCGCGATCTACCATCGCTTGGCAGAGGCGGAAGCGCACGTCCACGGAAGCTCGATCGACGAGATCGCCTTTCACGAGGTCGGTCAGGTCGACGCCATCATCGACATCGCCGGTGCCGCGCTCGGATTGTACCTTTTGGGTATCGAGCGTGTCTATTGCTCGTCGATGCCATGTGGGCGCGGTTTCATCGACGCGAGCCACGGACGCATGCCGTCACCTGCGCCGGCGACGCTCGAGCTGCTTCGCGGCGCGCCGACGTACGACATCGACATCGATGCCGAGCTCGTGACGCCGACCGGCGCCGCTATATTGTCGACGATCGCGTCGTTCGAGCAGCGCCCGCCGATGATCATCGACAGCATCGGCTACGGTGCGGGCAGATCGGAGTTCCCGTTTCCGAACGCGCTCCGCGTGCTCGTCGGCGAGACGGTCGAATCACGCGGCAGCCTCGATAGCACGCCGTCGAGCGGTGATGTGACGGTGCTCGAAACGAATATCGACGACATGAGCCCGCAGCTCTACGAGCATGCGATCGATCGGATTTTCGCAGCCGGCGCGCTCGACGCGTGGACGCATCCAGTCCAGATGAAGAAAGGAAGGCCCGGCACGCAGCTCTGCGTCATCGCGCCGCCCGAGCGAGCGGACGCCGTCGCAAGCGCGATGCTCGCGGAGACGACGACGATCGGCGTCCGGCGTTGGAACGTCGTGCGCGACACGCTCGCACGTGAGGAGCACGTCGTGCAGACCGGGTTCGGGCCGGTGCACGTGAAACTCGTCCGAGCGCCGTCGGGTCCGCGCGCGCGGCCGGAGTTCGACGATTGCCTCGCCATCGCGCAGCGTAACGGCACGACTCTCGCCGAGATCATGCGACGCGTCGAAGCCGATGTCGACGAATGGCTCGCGAGCAAACATCGATGATCGAGCGGCGGCTCGAAGCGTCGATCGCGCCGTTCGGCCGCGTCATCGTCGCTTTTTCCGGCGGCGTCGACAGTGCAGTCGTCTTGGCGGCCGCCTCGCGCGCGCTCAACGCAGATGTACTTGCGGTGACGGCGTCGTCGCCGTCGGTAGCGCAGGGCGAGGTCGAGAGCGCCGCGATGTTGGCTCGAGAGATCGGCGTCGCGCATGAGATCGTCTTGACGCGCGAATTCGACGACGCTCGCTATCGCGCGAACGCGTCCGATCGCTGTT
>DASQJC010000246.1:0-2903 GCA_035631255.1 Candidatus Eremiobacteraceae bacterium
GACGGGGTCGCGTTCACGACGTGGGCGCCGAACGCGGAACGCGCGAGCGTCGTCGCCGATTTCAATGGTTGGGATGGACGACGCCATCCTATGCGCGGCCGCGGTTCATCCGGCGTTTGGGAATTGTTCGTTCCTGGCGTCTCTGCCGGCGCGCTTTACAAATTCGAGTTCCGGAATCGGCAGAGCGGCGCCGTTCTCGTCAAGGCGGATCCGTTCGCCCGCGCATACGAACACCGTCCGGGCACCGCGTCGGTCGTCGTCGGTTCGAGCACGCATCGCTGGACCGATGCCGCATGGATGGGTAAGCGCCTTCACTGGGACTGGCAGCACAGACCGATCTCGTGCTACGAAGTCCATCTCGGTTCGTGGCGCCGCCACGGCGATGGATCGTATTATGGGTATCGTGAGACGGCGGGCGTGCTCGCGAACTACGCCCGCGATCTCCACTTCACGCATGTCGAGTTGATGCCTGTCAGCGAGCACCCACTCGATGAGTCGTGGGGTTATCAGACGACGGGTTACTTCGCGCCGACGACGCGTTTCGGCCGGCCAGATGATTTCCGCGCGTTCGTCGATCGCATGCACGCCGAGGGGATAGGCGTCATCGTCGACTGGGTGCCGGCGCATTTCCCGCGCGACGATTGGGCGCTCGCACGCTACGACGGCACGCCGCTCTTCGAACACGAAGACCCACGGCTCGGATCGCACCCCGATTGGGGCACGCTCATCTTCAACTACGGCCGAAATGAGGTGCGCGGTTTCCTTTTGTCGAGCGCACTGTGCTGGCTCGACGAGTTCCACGTCGATGGGCTTCGCGTCGATGCGGTCGCTTCGATGCTCTACCTCGACTACTCGCGCAAGGAAGGCGAATGGGTCCCGAACCGGCACGGTGGTCGCGAGAATCTCGACGCCATCGAGTTCCTGCGCGAGCTCAACGTGCTAGTCCACGAACGGCACCCCGGCGCATTGACGATCGCTGAGGAGTCGACCGCATGGCCGATGGTATCGCGGCCGACGTACCTCGGCGGACTCGGCTTCTCGCTCAAGTGGAACATGGGTTGGATGAACGACACGCTGCGCTACATGGAAGACGACCCGATCCATCGGCGCTACCATCACGACATGCTCACGTTCAGCCAGCTCTACGCGTACACGGAGAACTTCGTCCTTCCTTTGTCTCACGACGAGGTCGTGCACGGCAAGCGATCGCTGCTCGACAAGATGCCAGGCGATCCGTGGCGCAAGTTCGCGAACCTTCGATTGCTGCTCACGTACCAGACGACGCATCCGGGCAAAAAGCTGCTCTTCATGGGCGGCGAGTTCGGCCAAGGCGAGGAGTGGCGGGCGACTCGCGAGCTCACGTGGTCGCTTCTCGACGTGCCGTGGCACGGCGGGATTCTCAGCACGGTGAAGGATCTAAACCGGTTGTATGCCACGTTGCCCGCGCTGCACGCGCGTGATTTCGAACATTCGGGCTTCGACTGGATCGACTGCAACGACGCCGACTCGTCCGTGTTGACGTTCATCCGCCATGGCGGCGGGCAGTTCGTCGTCGTCGTGCTCAACTTCACGCCGGTGCCGCGCTACGCATATCGCGTCGGCGTGCCGGAAGGCGGTCGCTACCTCGAGATCTTCAACGGAGACTCGGCGCTTTACGGCGGATCGAATCTCGGGAACGGCGGCGCCGTCGAGGCGGTGGACGAGCCGCATCTCGGGCGTTCGCACTCGCTCTACGTGCTCGCGCCTCCGCTCGGCGGCGTCATCCTGATCCCCGAACGCTTCGTATAGCGGATGGCGACGCCGCGCGTCCTCTTCGTCACGAGTGAGATGTACCCGCTGGCGCATACGGGCGGGCTCGGCGATGTGTCCGCCGCGTTGCCCGCAGCATTACGCGAACTCGGCGCCGACGTGCGGGTCGTGCTCCCTATGTATCGGTCGGTCAGAGAACGCGCGGTCAAGAAAGGTCGACCGGTCGCCGTGCCGGGCACCGATGATGTCAGCATCGTCACCGCTCGCACTCCCGACACCGACGTGCCCGTGCTCCTCGTCGACAGCCCGACGTTGTTCGATCGTGACGGCAGCCTCTACGTCGATGAATCGGGAGCCGACTGGCCGGATAATTCGATCCGCTTCGCAATGCTCTCGAAGGTGGCGTCGATCGTCGCGAGCGCATCGAGCCCGATCGGCTGGTCGCCCCAGCTGCTCCACGCGAATGACTGGCAGACAGGTTTGGCGGTCGCGTTGTTGGCGACGCGACGCGAAGGCCGCCCGCCTTCGGTCTTCACCATACACAACCTGACGTTCTTAGGATTGCTTCCGCGATCGGCGTTCAGCGCACTCGGGCTTCCCGCGCAGGCGTTCGGGATCCACGGCGTCGAGTTCTACGGTGACGTCTCGCTCATGAAAGCGGGCGTAACGTACGCGGATCGCATCACGACCGTCAGCCCGACGTACGCGCGCGAGATCCAGACCCGTGATTTCGGCGCGGGACTCGATGGATTGCTCTCCGAGCGTTCGGCGCACCTCAGCGGCATCCTCAACGGCGCCGACTACGTCCGTTGGAATCCGACGAGCGACCCGCATATCGCGGCGCGTTACGACTCGCTCTCGCTCGATGACAAGAAGTCGTGCAAGGCGGCGCTGCAGCGCGAGTTCAGACTCGAAGAACGCGACGACGCGTTCCTCATCGGCAGCGTGTCGAGGCTGACGACGCAAAAGGGACTCGATCTGGTCATGCGAGCATTGCCGGGCGTGCTCGACAAGAAGACGCAGATCGTCCTTCTCGGATCGGGCGATCGCGGTCTCGAACGAGCGTGGATGGACGCCGCGAAGAGAAACGCTGGTCAGATCGGCGTCCGGATAGGATTCGACGAGCCGCTTTCGCACCGCATCGAGGCCGGAGC
>DASQJC010000247.1:0-3606 GCA_035631255.1 Candidatus Eremiobacteraceae bacterium
GAGCGGCAGCGTCTGAGTCACGCCGGGAAGATTGCCTGCAAAAAGCATGGTCGCGCCGAACTCGCCGAGCGCGCGCGCCCAGCTGAGCGCCGCTCCAGCAAGGATGCCGCCCGCGGCGAGGGGCAACTCGATCGCGAAAAATGTGCGCAGCGGCGAAGCGCCGAGCGTGCGCGAGACCGCGATGAGGTCGCCGTCGATCGCGTCGAACGCCTGCCGCGCGGCAACGACGTAAAACGGGCCGGCGACGAATGCCTGCGCGATGACGACGGCGGCGGTCGTGAACGCGACGCCGAGATGCATCGAATCGAGGGCTGGCCCGAACATGCCGCGACGTCCGAAGACGAGGAGCAGTCCGACGCCGGCCACCGCCGGCGGAACGACGATGGGCATCTGCACGGCCGCCTCGAGAAGCCGCTTGCCGCGGAAGCGCGAGCGCGAGAGCCAGTAAGCGAGCGGCGTTCCGAACGCTATCGTGACGATGACCGATTCGATCGTCGTGCGCAGGCTCAGGCCAAGAGCGGTCACCGCGATGGGCGACGTGAGATCTGCGAACGCCTTTGCCGGAGGCACGGCGATGAACACCGCGATGAGCGGTAGGAACAAGAAAGCAAGCGCGAGCGCGACGATCGCACCAAGCGCGATTCGGCCGAGCGTGGATTCGAGACGCGCCATCGAGCGCCCGTTCGCTCGGCGGCGGAGCGCTCCCTAGACGCGGCGAGGCCGCGGCGGACTACTACCACCTTGATGGCATCGAACGGTTTTGGCCGTATGTGACGCGGGTAACCCGTAACACCGGGCGCCGGCTACGCATCATATATACCGGCTAGCGCCCACCTGCGCGCGCCGCCTGGTGTTTCCAGTTCCGTCGTATCGGCCGCCTTCCGACCCGAAACGAGCCTCACTTTGAAAGACCGTGTCTTCAGACCAAGTCTCGACGGATCGCCCGATTCAGGGCCCGCGAGCTGGTTCGCATTGAGCACCGACGATCCGAAAGCGTTCATCGAACATCTGAAAGATGCTGCCGGTCGCGATATCGTAGAACATTTCGCTCGCGGCGATTTCGAGAAATGGCTTCGCGAGCTATACAGCCGCCCGGATCTCGCCGATGGCGTGAAACGCCTGCGCGAGACGTGGAACGGACAGCACGATCCGCGTCGCGAGCTCATCGCGCTGCTCCAAGCGCTCAAGTAAACAAAAAGAAAACGGAAAAGAAACGAGCAGCCTCCGCAGGGCGAACGGGGGCCGCTCTTTTCCGTCAACGTAAGCCTCCGCCGAATCGGTTCGCACCCGGCCGGGATATCCGGCGTCCCACAACCAAGTCTGCGGTCGGGGTTCATCTTGACCGACGGTAAGTGGGAGATTCTCTCCTCGGAATACGTGGTCCAATCGCCGTGGTACAGGCTGCGGCGTGATGCCTGCCGTCTGCCTGACGGCACGGTGATCGACCCCTATTACGTCCGGGAGCACGACGGGTTCGCCGTCGTCTTCGCCGTGACGCCCGCCGGTGACGTCGTCTTCGCCAAGCAATACAAGCATGGGTTCGGCGCCTCTGTGCTCGAGCTTCCCGCGGGGATGATCGAGAAAGAGGAGGACCCTCTCTCTTGCGCGCGACGCGAGCTCGAAGAAGAAACGGGCTACACGAGTTCGCGATTCGAGAAGATCGCTGAGTTCATCGCCGATCCGACGAGTTCGACAGGTCTCTCGCACGTGTTCGTCGCGCTCGATGTGCGGCCGGACGGCAATCCGTCTCCCGATCCCGGTGAAGACATCGAGACGATCCTCGTGCCGATCGAGCGCGTTCTCGACGAGATCCGATCGGGGCACATCCGCGCGCAAGGCCAGGTCGCGGCGGTATACGCGGCACTCGACCACCTTGGCAGGTTGCGCGCTAGCTAATCTCTATTTAATTGCGAGGCCGCGGCGGTCGACCATAAAGGTCGACCGCTCCATCGTTTACGTCGCGTCATTCTATGCGCGGAAGCGGATCTCGCCGGCGACGACCGTCGCGACGACCTTCGTCTTGCCGATCTCTTTCGGCGGGACTGAATCGAGCGGCCGCTCGAGCAACACGAAATCCGCATCCATTCCCGGCGCGAGCACACCGCGGCGCCCTTCGTCGAACGACAACTTCGCTGCGTCAGAGCAATACGCGCGCAAAGCTTCTTCTACCGTAAATCGCTCGGCCGGCACGTGATGATCGACGAGCGCTTGGATGCCGAGCAGCGCCGAGAATTTCGTCACCGGACTGTCTGAGCCGGCGCAGATGACGCAGCCGGCGCGTTTCGCGGTCTTGAACAGATTCATGTCAAGCGCACGCTCCTCGCCCAAACGCTCGGCATACATCCCGTCGCTGCCGCCCCACAGCAGATCGAACACGGGCTGCATCGACAAGAGCATCCGGCAGCGAGCGGCACGTGCGATCTGATCGCCGCGCGCGATCTCGAAATGGTCGATCGACGGACGGACGTTTCGCAACGGGCCGCGCTTCGCGATGACCGTCTCCCACGCGGCGATCGTCTCTTCGATCGCACGATCTCCGATCGCGTGGACGCCGACCGATAATCCGCTTTCCGCGGCCTCATCGAAGACTTCAGTCAGCTGCGAGCGGTCGAGATAGAGCAGCCCGGCGCTGCGCCCGTCGCAGTAGTCACGATCGACGGCCGCCGTGCGCGAACCGATGGAACCGTCGACGAAGATGTCGCCGCCGAAGACCCGGCCGCCGAGCCGCCGCGCTTTTCGGACGTCGGTCGTGCAGGCTTTCGAGATGACGTGCAACGGCAGCGACGCGTCTGCTCGATACTGCGCCTCGAGCGATTCGAGCGGCGGATCCCACGCGATGACGTGGTGAACCGTCGTCATCCCGCCCGCGAGCGCCATTTGTGCCGCGCGTTCGTCGGCGCGATGCTTCGCTTCATCGGGCACGGATCGCAAGAAAGCGGCTTGACCGGCGTAGTTCGCCGGACCGAATAGCCGGCCCGTGAGCTTGCCGCCGTCGTCGCGCTCGACGCCTTCGAGATGCTCGACGTCTATAAGCGCGAAGGCCGCTGAGTTCACGACGCACGAATGACCGTCGATGCGCGTCAGCAGCACCGGTCTGTCGCCGGCGACGGCATCGAGCTCGTGCATCGACGGCGGCCGGCCTTCATCTATATGCTGATCCTCGTAGTTGCCCGCGAACAAGATGTCATCGTGCAGCGATGCGACGCGCTTGAGCATCGCTGCGATGTCCGCGCAATCGGTAAAATCGTGATCGCCCGCGAGCAGGCCCGTGTCGGTGAGGTGGACGTGGCAGTCGTGGAATCCGGGCACGATCGCCGCGCCGTTGCAGTCGACGACCTCGACGTCTTTCGACAATCCGCTAGGGCGGCCGTCGAGCAGCCGCGAGATCTGGCCGGCTTCGACGACGAGTCCGCGAGCTCGAGGCGTCTTCGCGTCGAGAGTCGTCACGTCGGCGTTGAGATAGACCGTCTGCTTACCTGAGGTCATACTCCCACGTGTTCCAGAAGGTCGAAACGGCAGGCGCCGGGCGATAGCCGACGACGCGGTCGCTCACGAGCCCCGTGCGCTCCATGAAATAGATGAAGTCGGCGGGAAGCCCGACCGCTA
>DASQJC010000248.1:0-6203 GCA_035631255.1 Candidatus Eremiobacteraceae bacterium
TAGCGGTCGCAGATCAGGCGGCGCAGCGAGCCCACGGCGCTTCGACGATTCTCGTGCTGCGCATCGACGCCGAGGGGCCGTGGTCGCAGCGATCGGACGCGCGCGCGGTCATCGAGCGCTTCGTCGGCACGGTCGCAGCCGGCAGCGCGGGCGCATCGACGACACCGGCGCAATTCCTCCGCGCACATCCGGCGACGGCAAGCGCATACGGTTATTCCGCTGCCGCAGAGTCGGGATCGCTCGGGCTTTGGATGGGATCCGTCGATCAAGCATCGTTGTGGCGCGCGCTCGCCGCAGCGCGAACCGCGGCAGGCGGCGATACCGCGATCGACAAGCCGAAGGTCCGGCCGCTGCTCGTCGCGGCGGAATCCGGCGTCTGGTTCGAGTCGCTCGGCGATCCTTTGGGGAGCATCTTGTCGAGCCGATTGGCCGATTTCAGAGCTTTGATCGCCGGCATCTATCGAGCGGTCGACGCTAAGGTGCCCGACAAGATCGCACCCGTCAAGGCAGACATGGCGGGACCGTCGCCGACGCCGATGTCGACCGGCGGGCCCTCACCGGCGCCGGGGACGACGCCGTTGCCGATCCCGAACCCGAAGACGAGCCCCCAGCCGTAAGGGGTAGGGGGTAGGGTTCTTTTCCACAACCCCTGTGGATATGTGGAGAACGCGCGTGCGAGTCGGGGACGGAACCTGAAGCCCCGCGTGGTTTGCAGCATCGGGAGCACCGACCCGACCGCCGGGGCCGGCCTATTCCTCGACGCGTCGGTCTATGCCAAGGTCGGCGGCGTGACCGCCGTTTACGTCGTGGCCGGGGTCACGGAGCAGAACAGCCGGCGCGTCGCACGCGTGCTCGCGGTGCCAAGCCGAACGATCATCGCCCAGCTCGATCTAATCCTCGAGCAGGTTCGGCTTGACGCGATTCGAGTCGGACTCATTCCTCGGCGTGCGGCGTGCATCGCCCTCGCCGATCGCTTGCGCCGCATGAAGCGCAGGCCGCCGGTGGTGATCGATCCGGTCATCACAGCTTCGTCCGGTCGACGGCTCGTGCACCAAGCGGCGATCGATGGCATGCGTCGCTTGCTTCGCGTCGCCGACGTCGCGACGCCGAACGCCGCCGAAGCGGCGGAGCTTGCGTCGATGCGTGTCGTCGATGTCGCGGATGCAGAGCTCGCTGCTTCGCATCTGGCGAATCAGTACGGTTGTGCCGTGCTCGTCACTGGTGGTCACTTGCGGACTGGGTCTCGTGTTATCGACGTACTTGCGCATGCCGACGGACGCATCGAGCGTTTTTCAGCGTCTCGGCTTCGCGTCGATGCGCGCGGAACGGGCTGCATGCTCGCCGCGTCGCTTGCAGTCGCGCTGGCGCGCGGTGAAGGTCTGTCAGATGCTGTCCGGTTCGCGAGGCGCTTCGTTCGCGGCGCGCTCGTCGCGTCGCGACGGGTCGGCCGCGGCCGGCGGCAATTCGATGCCGCGGGAGTCCGTCGGGCGGCGGTGTAACAAAGGCCGCGCGTTCGTCAAAAGGAGAGCTCTAGTTTGGTCGTCCAGCTGCGCGCGACGAAGACGGCGAAAAGACGCCGCATCATGGCCGGCATGCGCCCGACGGGCCGCATGCATGTGGGCCACTTGCTCGGTGCGCTCAACACGTTCATCGCGCTGTCGGAAGGCAACGACTGCTTCTACGAGATCGCCGATCTCCACGCGCTGACGACGAAGTTCGAACGCAGCCGCGAGATCGCGGGCGACGTCCGCGAAATGGTCACCGACTGGCTCGCCGCCGGGCTCGATCCGGATAAGTGCACGATCTATCTGCAGTCGCACATCCCCGAGATAAGCGAGCTCGCAGTGTTGCTGGCGATGATCGTGCCCGTCTCGTGGCTCGAACGGGTGCCTACATATAAGGATCAGATCAACGCGCTCGGCCCCGAGATAGCGACGCATGGCTTTCTCGGTTATCCCGTACTGCAGACGGTCGACATCGCCGCGTTCAAAGGCGAGGGCGTGCCCGTCGGACAGGACCAGCTGCCGCATCTCGAGCTGTGCCGCGAGATCGTGCGCCGCTTCAACTACCTGTACGGCGCCGTCTTGGTGGAGCCCGAAGCGATTTTATCGGAAACGCCGTATGTGCCGGGGACCGACGGACGCAAGATGAGCAAGTCGTACGACAACGCGCTCATGCTCGCCGACACCGATGCGGCGACGATCGCGAAAGTCAAAGAGATGTTCACGGATCCGGAAAAGATCCGCAAGTCCGATCCGGGTCATCCGGAGACGTGTCCGGTGTTCTTCTTCCAGCAGATCGTCAACGGTCCGAACGCCGAATCGATCGCGCATCGATGCCGCGCCGGTCAGCTCGGTTGCGTCGAGAACAAGGCCGACATGGCAGCGCATCTCAATCGCTGGCTCGCGCAGATCCGCGAGCGTCGCCGAGAGCTCGATTCGAAGCCGGGTTACGTCGACGAGATCATCGCGGAGGGGACGAAGAAGGCGCGTTCGATCGCGCAAGCGACGCTCGCCGAAGTGAAATCTGCGATGGGTCTCTTGTAGTAGGCCGAGCGAAGCTCGGCTAGTCTCGCGTTCGCCGGACCAGGTCGGCCGCCGCATCCCGCCACATCGGGAAATCATAAGTAAAGCCGGCTTCGACCATACGCGCCGGCAGGACCCATCTGCTCTTCAAAACGAGTTCTGTTTCGCTGCCCATCATGAATGCGCCGAGTCGAAGCATTGTTTCGGTCGACGGCAGTCCGATCTTCACGCCCCATGCATCGCGCAGCGCGCGCATGAACTCGCGATTTGGCAGCGGATTCGGAGACCCGATATTGACGATGCCGTCGAGGTCATCGCGAGCGATGAGAAACTCGATCGATCTCGCGAGGTCGACATCGTGGATCCAGGACACCATCTGCGCGCCAGAACCGTTCGTGCCGCCGAGACCCTTGCGCACGAGATCGCTCAAGAGTGCGAACGTGCTGTGCGTGTACGGCTCCATGACGATCGCCATCCGCAGCGCGACCTTTCGAATGCCGCTGACCGGCGCCTCGAAGAATGCCTTTTCCCAATTTCGAACGACGTCGATACTGAAGCGCCATGACGCCGGCACGTCGGGTTCGTCGCCGCCGAGCTCGCCGGTCTTTTCGTCCATCGGGCGGTCGAGCGCGTGGCGATAGATGGTCGCGGTGCTCGCGTTCATCCATGCACTCGGTGGCCGCTTCGCTGCAGCGATCGCCTCGCCGACGAGCCGAGTCGTCTTCGTTCGCGATTCCATGATGAGCCGCCGGTTTTCGGCTGTGTAACGACAATTGACGCTCTTGCCGGCAAGATTGAGGACGACATCCGCGCCGTCGATCGCTTGCGTCCAGGCTCCGGGCGTCGCGCCGTCCCAAGCGATCGTGCGCCACGGCGAATCGCTCGATAGGGAACGTCCGATGACTGTGACGTCATCGCCGGCGTGGTGGAAATGCCGAGCGAGCACCGATCCTATCGAACCGGTGCCGCCAGGAATGACGACTTTGAGCCGCGGGCGTTTCACGATAGCCGAGCTACGCTCGGCATACCACATGAACTCCGCTTAGGCGCGATGGTAGGAGCCGAGTGCTTTGCGGATGCGCGTGAGCGCCTCGCGCAGGTTCTCTTCCGACGCGGCGTACGACAGGCGGATGAAGCCACGGCCGTTCGGGCCGAACGTCGAGCCGCCGAGCACGGCGACGTTGCCTTCGTCGAGGATGTGCGCCGCGAGGCGGATATCGTCAGTGTCGATCGCCGAGAAGTTCGGGAAGACGTAGAACGCGCCGCCCGGCAGTTTGCATGTGACGCCCGGGATCTGGTTGAGGCCCTCGACGAGCAGGTCGCGGCGGCGCAAGAACTCATCGCGCATCGCCTGCACAGGTCTGTCGTCACCTGTGAGCGCCGCGATGCCGGCGTCCTGCACGAACGTCGCCGTGCACGAGACCGTGTTGAGCATGAGCGCGCCGACCGCATCGGCGATGTATTTCGGGAACACGCCGAAGCCGAGCCGCCAGCCCGTCATCGCCCACGCCTTCGAGAAGCCGTCGATGAGGATCGTCTGATTCGGGATGCCACCGAGACCGAAGAACGACGCGAACTCCGCGTCGTAGCAATGCCGGTTGTAGATCTCGTCGGTCATGACGAGCACGTCGTGACGCTTCGCGATCGCAGCGATGCCGGCGATGTCGTCGGGTGTCAGGATGCCGCCGGTCGGATTGTGCGGCGAGTTGATGACGATCGCTTTCGTCCGCGGCGTGATCGCCGCTTCGAGCGCCTCGAGCTCGAGCCGGAAGTTCTTGCGCTCGAGCAACGGAACCGACACCGGCACCGCGCTGACGTACGTGACGATCGAACGATACGCGGGATACGCCGGGTCCGGGATGACGACTTCGTCGCCCGGATTGAGCAGCGCCATGAGCGTCAACGCGATGATCGGCTTCGCGCCCGGGCTGACGACGACTTGATCGGGCGTCACCGCGACGCCGCGCGACTTGGTCACGTGCTTCGCGATCGCGTCGCGCAGCTCCATGATGCCGCTCGCCGGCGTGTAGTGTGTGCGGTTGTGCCTGATCGAGTCGATGCCCGCGTTCTTCACGTGCTCGGGCGTATCGAAATCGGGTTCGCCGATCTCGAGATGGATGATGTTGCGGCCTTGCGCTTCAAGCGCGCGGGCGCGCGCGAGGACGACGAAGGCGCTCTCAGTACCCAGACGCCGCATCGAATCGGCGAGGGCGAACGTTGTGGTCGGCATCGTTGACGTCGGCTCCTAAGGCGTTTCCGGTGGGATAGTCTTGATTTTGGCGCGCCTTCGGACGGGTCCTTGGACACGCGTGACGGCGTGTGCGAGGTCGCTCACACGTACGGCCAAGAGCACGGATAGGCACAATCAGGACGCACCGCAGCGCGAGGCCGCGGCGGTCGACCATAAAGGTCGACCGCTCCATCCATACGATGAATCAAAGGATCCGATCAGTCGCGGATGCCGGCGCCGTTCGGGCCGATCGTCTTGAGATGGAAGTATGCGGTGATGATCGCCTGCGCGACGGGCGCTGCGTTCACCGCGCCGAATCCACCGCTTTGATCCATGAAGACGACGACCGCGATCTTCGGGTGATCGTACGGCGCAAAGCAGACGAACCACGCGTGATTGCGTCCTTGCGGATTGTCGACGGTCGGGAAGTTCTCCGCCGTTCCCGTCTTGCCCGCGTAGTGGAACCCCGGGATGTAGACGTTGTGCGCGGTGCCGGCCGGATCTTCGATCGCGCCGAGCATCCCTTCACGGACGATCTGCAAATTCGTATCCGAGACGCCGACGTTTCCTTCTGGGCGCGGCTCGAAGCGTTTGACGATCCGGCCCTGCGGATCGCGCGCGTCCGATACGAGATACGGCGCGAAGAGCTCGCCGCCGTTCGCGACCGCTCCTACGACGCGCAGCATCTGCACGGGTGACGCTTCGAGATATCCCTGACCGATCGACATGTTAACCGTGTCGCCAGAATACCACTGATCCTTGACGACTTTTTCTTTCCACGCGGGCGTCGGCAGTGTGCCGCTCGTCTCGCCCGGGATGTCGATGCCGGTCTTCTTGCCGATGCCGTATGCTGCCGCATACTTGTCGAGCCGCGTGATTCCAAGCTCGTTGCCGACCTGGAAGAAGAAGACGTCGCACGACCGTGCGATCGCAGGACGGATCGTCAGCGTGCCGTGCCCGCCGGCGGTGTCATCGTTGAAGATGAAGCCGTTGAGGTCGTAGACACCGCCGCAGTAGCGTGTCGACTCGTCGTCCATCAGCCCGCTCTCGAGCGCCGCCGAGCTCGTGATGATCTTGAAGGTCGAGCCCGTGGGATACGCGCCCGAGATAGCGCGGTCGAACAACGGCAGCAGCGGGTCGTTCAAATAACTGGAATAGCGCTTCCCGCTGATGCCGGCTGCGAAATCGTTCGGATCGAAATTCGGTTGGCTGACGAGCGCGAGAACGGCACCCGTGCTCGGATCCTCGACGATCGCCGAGCCGCCGACGCGATGCCCGGTCTCACCCGAGACGATCTTGATCTGATTCGCGACCGCCGTCTCCGCGGCGCGCTGCAACGGCCAATCGAGCGTGAGATCGAGATTGTCGCCGGGAGTCGCGGCGAAGTCGCCGACGCTCGCCACCGCTTCGCCCGCCGAGTTCACCTTGATCTCCCTGCCGCCAGGCTT
>DASQJC010000249.1:0-4764 GCA_035631255.1 Candidatus Eremiobacteraceae bacterium
CCATTCCGGTTCGATCCCGGTGAAATCGCACCACAAACGCAGACGGTGCTCTATGTGGCGACGCTCGCGTTCGCAATTTGTATCGCCGTCGTAGGGATCGCGGCGTGGAGACGAAGTCATCGTATGACGGCCGCCTCCGTCGTGGCTCTCATCCTGTTTGGCGTTATCGGCGGCGTTGCGAGCTGGCCCGGTATCGTGCGCGCATATCCCACGACGTATTATGCGTCGACGCAGGCGTACTCGGCGCCATCCATAGCCCGTGGTGCGCCGATTTTCGCGGAGAATTGCACGCCATGCCACGGGGCAGATGGCCGTGGCGACGGACCGCTTGCCTCGAAGCTCGCCGTGCGGCCGGCAGACTTGACAGAACCGCACCTGTTCGCGCACAAGATCGGCGATCTATTCTGGTGGGTGAGCAACGGTACCGACAACCATGTGATGCCAGGCTTCGCAGGCAAGCTCACACCCGATCAGCGCTGGGACGTGATCAATTTCGTGTCGGCGCGGAATGCCGCGATCCAAACCAGCAAGGCGACGTCGCAGATCACAACCGCGGCGGCGCCGCCATTTCCGGATTTCGCGTTCGAGCAGAACGGCGCGCAAAACACGCTGAGTCAAACGGTGAAGTCAGGACCGGTGCTCATCGTCTTGTATGCGTCGCACGTACCCACGGCTCGACTCGCGCAATTGACCGCAGCCGGGCCACGCCTTACTGCCGCCGGGCTGCACATCATCGCCGTCGACCTCGGATCGTCGATCGAGAAGAACCCGTCGGTCGTCGACGTCTCGCCTGATGTTCGCGCTACGCTCGCGCTGTTTCAGTCTGCCAAAGATGGCGGTGAGACCGACCTCATGCTCGATCGCAATGGCACCGTCCGCGCTCGGTGGACAACGAACGAAGCGGGCGGCCTTGCAGACACGGCCACCTTGCTCTCCGATACCGTGCAGGTAGCACGTATACCGGTGGCTGCGGCGAACCACGCCGGCCACGCTCACTGAGCGCACCCTTTTCATTTTCGCGGACGTTGGTCGGCTCGGTCGACATATGAAGCCGAAAGCGCCGCGCTTTTCTCACAGGCGCAGCGCGCACTGAAGCGAAGCCAAATGCCGTGACTGCTCCGCTTCGTTTTCTCATTGTTTCCGTACTGATCTCTGCGACGACCACGTCGATAGCGTCTGCAAATCCGGCCGTCAAACATCCTTTCACTCAATGCCCTTCGGGCCAGTTCAACAGAATGACGCCGCCGCGGCCGCCGGTTCCTACACATCGAGTCACGATCGCCGATGTGATGCGAGCACGCGCCGCCGGGTGGCAGCAAGTCGAGGCGCCTTCGCCGTTCGGCAAGAACGGCGCGGGCACCGAGATGCTCATGACCGATGGGTCGGTGAAGATAAGCGACAATACATCGCATTGGTACCGCCTCGTGCCGAACGAAGACGGCGACTACGTCAAGGGCAGCTGGGTGCAAGCCGCGACAATGGGCAATGATTACGGGCCGCTCTATTTCGCGTCCGCCGTTCTCGCCGATGGCAGGCTGCTTGTCGAAGGCGGCGAGTATAACTTCTTCGTAGGGGCCAACACTAAAAATGCCGCGATCTACGATCCACTCACAGACAACTGGCAGCCGCTGCCGCCCGCGGACCATTGGGCGCTCGTCGGAGATGGTCCGAGCGTCGTGCTTGACGACGGTACCTTCATGCTCGGCGATTGCTGCAACGGTCGAGAAGCGTTGTACGGCGATGAGAAAAAGATCAATTGGCTCAATTGGATCCGGACGGGGAGCGGGAAGGCCGATGGGGATGCCGAGGAAGGCTGGACGCTTCTCCCGGACGGTAAGGTGCTCGTGGCTGACGTCAGCGACGTGCCGAATTCCGAGCTGTACGATCCCAAGACCGGATCGTGGTCTTCCGCGGGCCAGATCCCGGTGAACCTCGTGCAGTTCTGCGAGATCGGACCGCAAGTCTTGCGGCCGAACGGAACGGTCTTCGTCGGCGGCGCGACCCAATACACGGCGATCTATGAGACGCACCGGCATCGCTGGATAGCCGGTCCGGACTTTCCGATCGTCAACGGTCAGCAGGTCGTCATGACGGACGGACCGGCCACGCTCTTGACCAACGGCGACGTCCTAATGGCGACGAGCCCCGAAGATATTTCGCCGATGACGATGCTCGTGTTCGACGGCTCGAATTTGACGATAGTCGCCGGCCCGCCGAACGCGCCGAACGATTCGGCGTACAGCACCCGGCTGCTCTTGCTCCCGACAGGTCAAGTGCTCGAGACCGACAGCACGGACGACGTCGAGATCTACACGCCGCACGTCGGCCGCGATCTCTCGATCGCACCGACGATCACGTCGGTGGCGACAACACTCATCCACGGCGACACGTATCTCATCGCGGGCACGCTGTTCAACGGCGTTTCACAGGACAACATGTACGGCGATGACGACCAACAGGCTACGAACTATCCGCTCGTGCGTATCCGCAACTCGTCGACGGGTCACGTCTTCTACGCGAGGACGCACAACCACAGCTTCATGGGTGTCGCCTCGACGGCGACGGTGACGACGTTGTTCGACGTTCCTGCGAATATTGAGCTCGGCCCGAGCACCCTTGAGGTCGTCGCCAACGGCATCCCGTCCGCACCGGTCGCGGTAACGATCAACTAGCGCGTTTCCGTCCTCGTTTGGGTTGAATTTGAGCCCGAACTTAGCGCGGGACAAAAACTCCCTTCATTATATATGTAGCGAAAATGAGCCGAAAGTTCAGCGGGGATTTCCCCCTACTTTGGAGCGATGTTGCCAGTTCGAGAGGCCCCTCGTAAGGGGTCAACTCGCGTCTGAGCCGTCTCCGTTCGGATCGCACCAGTTCGACGTCCGCATCATCGCGCAGTCTCGCTTTGCTCGATTGCCGACCTGGACGTACCACTGAGAATCGGCTAAGGCGAGAGCGGTCTGTGCGAAAAGTCCGACGGCTGCCGGATCGTCCATGCGCTGAGCATGACATGCTCGATCGAGGAGAGCACGAGTATTCACAAAGCTCAGCCATCCCGCGTTGCCGAGATTGTAGACGAGATCGCAGATGACGAATCGTCGCGCATCGCTCATCGAATCGAAATGAAACGGTTGCAGCGACGCTCGCGCTTCATCGACGATCGGAGCGAACGAACACACGAACAGCTCGGCGACTTGGGCGTCAGTCAGCGCTGCGCCATTTTTTACTGCGCCGTAGTTTGCCCCAATAGACGCAAGGGTCTGCTGTGCGTCTCCTCGGTTCAGATTGAAACCGATGCCGATCGTCGGATTTGGGGGAGTCGCCGAATCCATGTACATGGTGCAGCTAGAGCCCTCATTGATCGCGATGCACCTGCGAGATTCGGCCTCCCACTCTTGAAATGTCATGATCCGCTCCTTCGGGGTGCCTCAAGGCAGCAAAGCGGTTCGCTGATGCCGCGTTTTTCCTTCCACTCCGAAAAGGCGACATGTTCGCGCTCAAACGCTTGGAGCTACCATGCTTGTCACTTGTCATTGGTCGGCTAGTAGCCCGCAACCAATCTCCGACTATCACGTCGAATTTGCGCTGTATCGCGCGATTCCCGATGACATCACTGCGATGCTCGCAACCGGCGCAGAACTGTCTCCGTCAGACGTTAGCCGGCTTGCGCCGTCCTTCGACATCTGGAAATTCATGAGCTTCGAAGAGGTCCCCGAATACGCGACATGGCACGTCAACCACGATCCGCGTGATGGACTAAGCGCCAACGTTTCAATGGCGGCTTTGTGCATGGGCGGCGAAGGCGTGCAGACGACCGGACCATGGGGGCGATGGCCACACACCATGGCGCACGCGTACATGATGGCAGGGCTCGCCGCGCGCGTGTGCTCGCTTAAAGCCCTCGATCCAACTGGCTCGTTCGACGCAAGTCTCTGCGTCTATTCGCCTCAGATGAACGGACCTATCCAGAACATCGCGACGCACGGCGAGCGCGCTTTCCAAACACCGAACCCGGGTGTCACGTACCCCGACCGCGGCTACTTCATCTACTCCGGCGACCCCGACTGCCGTTGGGATCTCGCCGCCTTGCGCGTCGAAGACGCGAGCAAACTCTCGACTTTTGAGACCGCCATCGCATGTGCCCATGCGTCGGGAGGTTGGCTACGCGCGCACGCGTCGACGCTGCTGCAAGCAGGCATCTCCGACTACTGGGGCCTCGACAAAGATCCCGTCCCCCTTCCTTAGGAGCGCGGTCAGACGTTGAGGTTCAACTGAAGCCGGATCGCCGACGTGGTGACGAGTTGATCCGATAACGGATCGATTGTCCTTCCCGACTCAAAGCGCAGGCCCAGAGCTTCCTGCGCACTCAGATGACGTGACAGCAGAACCGTGTATAGCGACGTGCGAGACGGCTGCGCGTCATTGCTCACCGAAGTGCCGCCGAGCGCCTGCAACTGAAGCTCGTTGAACCGCGTGTCGCCGAGGCGTCCCCCGAACGCGAATCCGTAGTTGAGATTCTCGCTCACGGTCGAATTTCTCGTCACCGGGCCGGTGACGACGTTTGCCGATATTCCGCCGCCGAACAACTGGGCGCCGCGTTGCTGAGTGAAAACGAGGTTCGTCGTCCGGACGTTTGTCGCCGAGTCGAACTTCAGAACGTCCAACGATCCTGCCGCAGTACCATTGAGCGAGAACGTGCTTCCGTTCTGCCATGTTCGATTGAAACCGTACGACAGCAAATCCGTCGTGATCGCCGACCCTGCGACG
>DASQJC010000250.1:0-4948 GCA_035631255.1 Candidatus Eremiobacteraceae bacterium
GCGATCCAAGGAACCAAAGAATTGCCGGACGGCGCAGACGCGCCGTCATCCAGCGCCGTGAACATCGCCCACACGACCTTGAAGTACACGTAGAACGACACGAGCGTACCGGCGACGAGCACGATCGCCATGGCGACGCCCCATGGCCCGGCTGCGATCGCTTGTCCGAGCAGCAGCACCTTGCCGACGAAACCGGCGGTCGCCGGTATGCCGGCGAGCGAGAACATGAAGACCGTCATGCAGACGGCGACCCATGGTCGGCGCCAGAACATGCCGCGATACGAATCGATGTCCGCGACGGCTTCCGATCCGTCACCGACGAGCGCGATGACGGCGAACGCGCCGAGATTCATGAAGGCGTATCCCGCGAGATAGAAGACCATCGTCGACAGCCCTGAGCCGGTCACACCCGCGAGCGCGAGCACGATGTATCCCGCCTGAGCGATGCTCGAATACGCGAGCAGCCGCTTGAGGTTCGTCTGCGCGATCGCGCCGACGTTGCCGACGATCATCGAAAGTATCGCGATCGCCCACAGCGGGGCGAGCGCGGGCACGTCGTGTCCGAAGACGACGTAGACGAAGCGTGCGAGCACCGAGAACGTCGCCGCTTTCACCGCGACCGCCATGAACGCGGTGATCGCGATCGGCGAACCTTCGTAGACGTCGGGCGTCCATACGTGGAACGGCGCGAGCGCGAGCTTGAATCCGATGCCGACGATGAAGAGCGTGAAACCGGTGATGAAGAGCATCGACGGTGACGCGGCAGCGTGCGCGAGGTCCGTAAGCGCGACGCTTCCGCTCGCTCCGTAGAGCAGTGCCGACCCGTATATAAGGAAGCCGGACGCGAGCGAACCGAGCAGGACGTACTTCAGCGCGGCTTCTTGCGATGCCGGTCTTCCGAGACCCGTGCCTGCGAGGATGTAGAGCGCGAGCGACAGCTGCTCGATGCCTAAGAAGATGACGATGAGGTTCGCGGCGCCCGCCATGATCATTCCGCCGACCGCGCAGAAGATCAAGAGCGATGAGTAGGCGGCGGGACTCGCGCCGTCTTCAGCATCCCTGACGAGCGACAAGAGCAAGGACGCCGCGAGCGCGATGAGCACGATCGCGTCGAAGGCCCACGAGAAACGGTCCGTCGCGAACGCGCCATTGAAGGTCGTCGCCGGATGGCCGAACTGCATGGCGACCCGGACGAACGAGACGGCGGTGCCCGCGATGCCGATCGAGTAGAGCATCCTGCGCGTCGCCCGCCTCGATACGAGGTCGACGATCAAGATGAGCAAGCCTGTCGCGACGAGCGCGGCGAGCGGCGCGACGACGCTGAAATCAATCGACGGAACGGCGATTTGCGTCATTGCGACTCGTAGCTCGTGGGTTGCCCGATCGGCGTCGTGTGCGTTGTGACATAACCTGGCCACACCCCGAGGAAGATGATGGCGGCGAGCAGCGGCGCGACGATGAGCATCTCGCGCGGCCGTAGCTCGATCGCGGCTGGCGTACCGGCGGGGACGCGATACTCGCCGTGGATCGCGGCTTGATACAACCGCAAGACGTAGGCGCTCGCGAGGACGATCGCCGGCAGCGAGATCGCTGTGATGACCGGCTGCGTTTGCCAAGACCCGACGAGGATCAAAAACTCACCTGCGAAGCCCGAGAGCCCGGGCAACCCAAGCGCAGCCATGGCAGCGATGAGCATCAACGCCTGTAGCCGCGGCGCCTTCGCTGCGAGACCGCCGAATGCGAACAGGTCGCGCGTTCGGACGCGCTCCTCGATGAAGCCGAGCATGATGAAGAGCGCCGCCGAGATAAGCCCGTGGCTGACGATCATCACGATGCTCGCCTGCTGCGACGTCACATCGAAGGCGAAGAGCGCGAGCAGCACGAGTCCGAGGTGCGAGAGCGATGTGTATGCGACGAGCGTCTTCATATCGCTCTGCGCGAGCGCGGCGAACGCGCCATACAAGATCGAGATCACTGCGATGACGAGCATGAACGGCGCCCACGCGTGCGCCGCCTGCGGGAACAACGGCAGCGCGAAGACGATGAAGCCGTAGAGGCCGGCCTTGCTCTGAATGCCGGATATCATCGCGGCGAGCGGCGGCGGCGACTGTGTATACGTCGGCGGCATCCATGCATGGAACGGAAACGCAGGAGTCTTCACCAAGAACGCGATCGCGAACGCTCCGAACAGCCACCACTGGAGACCCGGCGAAAGCGCGGGTGTCGACCCGAGTAGCTGAGGTGTCGAACCGACGAACTCGAATGTGTGAGTCGAGACGACGAGCCCGACGACACCAAGGAGCAGCACGAGCCCGCCGGCGCCGTTGTAGATGAGGTACGCCCATGCCGCGCGCCGCGCGGTGGGATCTCCGGCGTAGCCCGCGAGCAGCACGAACACCGGGATCAGCATGAGATCCCAATAGATGTAAAAGAGGAGCAGATCGGCTGCCGTGAACAGGCCGAGAAGCGTCGACTCGAACGTCAACAACAAGAACATGAAGCCGCGCTGGCGCGCCGCATCGCCATACGACCACGCCGCCCAGATCGCCGGCACGGCGACGAACGTCGTCAGCAAGACGAACCAGATACTCGTCGCATCGACGCGGACGTGGTACGCGGCAGTCCATGGACCCGCGATCCAGGGGTGGAAGCTCGACGTCGTCGCGGTGCTTCCGAGCAAGAAGTAGCCCGCGGCGAAACCGACGCTGATCCCGAGCGTTACGACCGCGCCGAGGATCGGCAGGATCCGCACCCACTGGTTGCCGCGCGGCACGAGCAGTGTCAATAGGCCGAACGCGAACGGAACGAACGGGAAGACGTCGATCAGCTGCATGTCAGTGCGTCCCCGCCGCGTCGCCGTGGATCCCGAAGATCACGAAGTAGAGCAAGAGCGTCGCGCCGATGGCGATCGTCAAGCCGTAGCGGCGCAGATAACCCGTCTCCCACCCGCGCGACAGACCGCCGAGCGCGTTCGTCGCAGCGGCAAGCGCCCACGGCACGCCCGCGATGACGACGCGCTCGAAGACGATGCCGCATGCGCGGGCGAACGCGTATGCAGGCACCTCGAACAGCACGTGATAGATCGTGTCGACGTGATACGCGTCGAGCAGCAGCGCACGCAGCCAGCTCAGGCGCCGCGACACATCTCCCCGCAGCTGCGGTGAGATGACGTACATCGCGTATGCCGTCACAATGCCGGCTGCCACTACCATGAGCGTGCCGAAGACGAGCGCCCAGTTGAAGTGTTCGAGCGAGAGCGGCCGGATCGCGTCGGTGAATGCGCCCGACAAAAGTGCGCTAAACGTATCGTGACCCGGCAGCACGAGGAAGCCGCCGATCGTCGCGAGCACTGCGAGGATACCTACCGGGATATCCATCGTCGGCACGCGCTCGACGTGCGGCTCGACGCTGCCGCGATATTCGCCGATGAAGGTCGAGAAGAAGAGCCGGAACATGTAGAACGCGGTGAGCGCCGCGGCGAGAACGCCGACGGCGAACAGCCACGGATGACCGAGCTCCGCGGCTTGGTCGAGGATCGAGTCCTTCGAGAAGAATCCGGAGAACGGCGGCACGCCGGCGATCGCGAGCGTGCCCGCGAGGAACGTCCAGTAGGCGAACGGCATCTTCTTCGCGAGCCCGCCCATCTTGCGGATGTCCTGCTCGCCGCCGAGATTGTGGATGACGATGCCCGCGGCCATGAAGAGCAGCGCCTTGAAGAACGCGTGCGTCAGGAAGTGGAAGGCGCCCGCCGTATACGCGCCGATGCCGACGCCCAAGAACATATAGCCGATCTGGCTCATCGTCGAGTACGCGAGCACGCGCTTGATGTCGTACTGGACGCAGCCGATCGTCGCGGCGAAAAGCGCCGATGCCGCGCCGACGACCGCGACCGCGTCAGCCGCAGCCGGTGCGTGGTCGTAGATCGGATGGCAGCGCGCCACGAGATAAACGCCTGCCGTCACCATCGTCGCCGCGTGGATGAGCGCGCTCACCGGCGTCGGACCTTCCATCGCGTCGGGAAGCCATGTGTGCAGCGGCAGCTGTGCCGACTTCGCGACCGCGCCGACGAGCAGCCAGATGCCGATCCAATCGAGCGCCGACGTGCCGAACGCGTCCGTCCGTGCGAACACGACGGAGAACGATTGGTCGCCGATGTGCGCGAACATGAGGAAGATCGCGATCATGATGCCGACGTCGCCGATGACGTTCATGATGAGCGCTTTGCGCGCCGCGAGCACGGCGGTCTGCCGGTCGTAGTAGAAGCCGATCAGCAAGTACGACGCGAGCCCGACGCCGCCCCAGCCGACGAGCAGCCACAAGAACCCGTCCGCCATCACGAGCAGGAGCATCGAGAACACGAACAGGTTCATGTGCGCGAAAAACGTGCGGTAGTTCGCGTCGTGCCCCATGTAGCCGACCGAGTACAGATGGATGAGGAAGCCGACGCCCGTGATGACGAGCATCCACGTCAGAGCGAGCGGGTCGATCCAAAGACCGAAGCCGATGTGCGCCGAGCCGACGAGCGCCCACGTGCCGAGCGGAATGTCGATGCGCTGTGCGGCGACCGGCAAGCCCCAGACGTGCAACGCGAGTCCGACTGTCAGCGCGAAGGCGCCGAATACCGACACGCATCCGATAACGGCGGAGACGGAGCGCGGCAAACGCGGTCCGACGAACGCGATCAGCAGGCAGCCGATCAGCGGCGCGAAGAGGATCTGGGGAGCTATATTCGCGACGACAGCGTCCATCAGCCCCTCAACACCGAGATGTCGTCGACGTCGACGTCGGGCCGGCGCCTGAAGACCATGACGACGATCGCGAGCGCGATCGCGGCTTCGGCCGCAGCGACCGTGATGACGACGAAGACGAACACCTGGCCCGCCATGTCGGAGAAGTTGCGCGCGAACGCCGCGAGCACGAGATTCCCGGCGTTCCACATGAGCTCGAT
>DASQJC010000251.1:0-6089 GCA_035631255.1 Candidatus Eremiobacteraceae bacterium
GCGGCGGGTTCCGTGGGGGCGGCGGCGGGTTCCGCGGCAGATAAGCGACAGTCAAAAAGAAAGGTCAAACGATGAACGGGCGATTCACCGCGACCTCCGTTTTGCTCGTTCTTTTGCTGAGCGTGCCCGCGTTCGCAGACAGCGCGCAGATGCAACAGCAGGTGGCCGCACTGAAAGCTTCGATCGCGAGCAACAAAGCGGCGTTGGCGACGTACACCTGGCAGCAGCTCGAGACGGTCGCAGTCAAGGGCGAGGTAAAGAAGCAGATCCAGTACCAGGTGCAAATCGGTCCCGACGGGCAGCCGCAAAAAACCGATGAATCGGTCTCACCGTCGAGCGATCAGGGTCGCCAGCATGGGATCAGACATCGCATCCAAGAAAACATGGCGCAAGACTACGAGGACTACGCGAAGCAGATCGGGGCGCTGGGCCAGAGCTACACGCAGCCGAACGGCGCGAAGATCCAGCAGCTGTATCAGCAGGGGCAGGTGACTCTAGGCGCGGGGGGCGCCCCAGGTTTGGTCGCGATGACGATTCACAACTACGTCAAGCCGGGTGACTCGGTCGCGATCGTCTTCAACAAAGCGCAAAAGGCGATCGTCAGCGCGAATATCGCGAGCTATCTGAGCAGTCCGTCTGATGCGGTCACCATAAAGGCGCTCTACGGACAGCTTGGCGACGGAACGAATTACGTCCAAAATCTCACCATCAACGGGACGAGTAAGCAGATGGTCGTGACGCAGTCGAATTCGGACTACCAGAAGCGCTGATCGCATCGTCCTCAGGCACGCTCCGAAACGGAGAACGGCGCGATCGCGTCTAAGATGGGCAGGTCGCCAGCATTCCCCGATAGCTCAGCTGGTAGAGCGTCTGACTGTTAATCAGAATGTCGTTGGTTCGAGTCCAACTCGGGGAGCCATTGACCAAAAAGTGCCGACGTATACGCCGGCACTTTTCATGTCTGCTGCGTAGCTGACTAGTTGACGATCTGAACCTTGACGCTTGGAGGCGTCGTGGTCTTCGTCGTGGTGAAGCCGTGACAGTCGGTGACGTCGACCAGATTGTTGTTCGCGACCGGCGCCGCTATCGCGGTCACGGTAAACGTGCCCGTGCCGTCGTTGGCGCTGACGCTCACGTTGCCCGGGTTCTCGCTCGTCGCGGTGAACGATGACGGAGCGCAACCCGACTCAGAGGCGCTGAACGTTCCCTGATTGCCCTGACCGTGGATGACGACAGTTGTTTGGGTCTGCACGCCGTCGATCAGAAGCGGCCCAGGCGTTGGCGTTGGGGTCGGCGTCGGAGTAGGCGTGGGTGTCGACGTTGGCTTCGGCGTGGGTGTCGGCGTCGGAGGAGATGTCGGCGTTGGCGTTGGGGTGGGCGTCGGTGTCGGCACCGGAGTGGGTGTGGGCGTCGGCACGGGTGTCGGCGTCGGTGTCGGCACGGGCGTCGGTGTTGGTGTCGGCACGGGCGTCGGCGTCGGTGTCGGCGCGGGTGTCGATGTGGGTGTACCCGTGGGCGTTGGCGTCGCTGTGGCGGTCCCCGTTGGGATCGGCGTCGGGGTGGCCGTGGAAGATGGTGTGGGCGACGGCGAGTGGGTCACTCCCGGAGCCGGTGTCTTCGTTCCAGGACCGCCAGGAAGGCCGGGAAGCACTCCGCCCCCGCTTGCGCAACCGGCGATCAATACTGAGATCGCCAAAACAAGAAATAGCCTATGCATACGGTTGGTACGACTGCCCGTGGGACAGGATCGTTACGTCGGCTATCGCGCTTGTGACCGCCGTCATTCTCAGCGGCGGAAGAGAGAAAAGGCCTCATAAAGTATTCAATTGAACAGTTGAATATGACGATCAATCACCGGAGGTTCAAAGACGACCTCTATCGCGATATCGCCAGGTTCGCTTCGGCCGCAGCCAGTCCGAAGCGCCTCGAGATTCTCGATCTTCTGGCCCAACGTGAGCGCAGTGTCGAAGACCTCGCAAACGAACTAGGACTATCGGTCGCAAACGCGTCTCAACATCTACATGTTCTGACCGCTGCTCGACTGGTCGAAGTTCGCCGATCGGGGACATACTCGTTCTATCGCCTGGCGTCCACATCAGTGGTGCGTCTGATCCGGTTGATCGGTGAAGTTGCAGAAGAACAACTTTCCGAGGTGCGCAGCACGCTTGCGCGGCACCTCGGCGTCCGCTCACTCGAAACGCTGACGCCGAGCGCGCTTGCTCGGCAAGTAGAATCTGGAAAAGCGATCTTACTCGACGTTCGGCCAGAAAAAGAATACAAGGCCGGCCACATCCCAGGTGCACGATCGATCCCGATTGACGAGCTTGCACACAAACGGGCGACGAGCGACTTGCCGCATCGTGAGATCATCGTGTATTGCCGAGGTCCCTATTGCGTCTGGGCCGACGAGGCTGTTGAGATCCTTCGTAAACGCGGGTTCGCGGCGAAGCGGCTGCTGCTCGGCGCGCCCGACTGGACTGCGCTGGGTGAAAAGCTGGAAGTAGCGACGTGAGCCACTCGTATCAACCGTTGATGGATCAGTAAGGACCGCAACCATGATCTTTCGCCAAGTTCTCCACCCGGATAAGGCGTGCGCGTCATATCTCCTCGGCTGAGCGAGTCGCGGCATTAGCGCCGTCGTCGACGTGCGCTCCGACCTTGACACCTACCGCGACCTCGCAACGACGTCGGGTGTGAAGATCGTCCACGTCATCGACACGCACGTGCACGCGGACCATGTTTCGGGAGGCCGAGCGCTTGCCGAGTCCGTCGGAGCGAGATACTACCTGCACGAAAGCGCCAAAGCGTCATTCCAGTTTCATGGTCTCAAAGATGGCGAGCTTCTCGAGCTCGGCAATGTCGGCATCCGAGTCATGCACACCCCCGGTCATACGCCGGACAGCGTGTGCCTCGTCGTGGTGGATCGAACGCGCGGCGACGAGCCGTGGTTCGTACTGACGGGCGACGCGCTTCTCGTCGGCGATGTCGGTCGCCCCGATCTCAGCCCAGAGCGGAATATAGACGCGATCTACGACTCGCTGCACGCTCGCCTCGCACCGCTTCCCGACGACGTCGAAGTCTTTCCCGCGCATTATTCGGGCTCGGTGTGCGGGCGGGCACTCAGCGGCAAGGCGTCAAGCACTCTGGGCTTTGAACGCCGACACAACGCCGCGTTCGAGCCGCGCTCGCTCGAGGCGTTCCGCCGCTTCATCATGGAGTCGTTGCCTCCCAAGCCGTCCGAGTTCGAACGCATCGTCGAGATGAATCTCGGCCGAACGACGAGCTAAGCGTGGCACACGCGACACCGGCCGAGGGCACGCTCAGACTTGGACTGCGCGAAAACTTCGCGCAGTTTGCGCTTCTCGTCCTCATCAACGCCTTTGTCGGCGGCATGGTCGGCCTTGAGCGCTCCATTCTGCCATTACTCGGTCGGGATCTGTTCCACATCGCATCTACTGCAGTCGTGCTTTCGTTCATCGTCAGTTTCGGCGTTGTGAAAGCGCTGACGAACCTGGCTGGTTCGCGCTTGAGCGATCGAGTTGGGCGCCGTCGACTGCTTGTCGCTGGTTGGGCGATCGGCTTGCTGGTTCCGGTGATCTTGCTCCATGCGCCGACGTGGGGATGGGTCGTGTTTGCGAACGTTCTGCTCGGCATCAACCAGGGGCTGTGCTGGTCGATGACCGTGGTGATGAAGATCGATCTCGTCGGCCCGAAGTCGCGCGGCGTCGCGATGGGCTTCAACGAGGCCGCGGGTTATGTCGCGGTGGCGGCCGTCGCTTACTTCACCGCCGTGCTGGCCGCCAAGTACGGACTGCGGCCCGTGCCGTTCGAATTAGGCATCGGCATCGCACTCGCCGGATTCTGGCTCTCGCTGTTGTTCGTCCGTGAGACGCACGGGTATGCGAAGCATGAGGCTCGATCGCTCGCCTCGCAAGAACAACCAAGCTTCTCGGCGATTTTCACGCAGACATCGTTTCGCGATCCCGCACTCGCGTCGTGCTCTCAAGCCGGCTTCGTGAACAACCTCAATGACGGCATGGTGTGGGGGCTCGTGCCGCTGATGGCCGCGGCGGCGGGATTTTCGCTCGCTCAGATCGGGCTTGTGGTTGCGGCATATCCATTCGTGTGGGGTGTCGTACAGCTCGGTACGGGAGCTCTGTCTGACGTCATCGGCCGCAAGTGGCTTATCGCGGGCGGCATGACGCTCCAAGCAGTCGCCATCGGCATATTCGCAGCAACGCGGGCCTACCCGATCTGGCTCGCTGCCGCGATCGTCCTCGGCGTAGGCACCGCCATGGTCTATCCGACGCTCCTCGCAGCGATCGGCGACGTCGCGCACCCGCAGTGGCGTGCCTCAGCTGTTGGCGTCTACCGGCTTTGGCGCGACTCAGGATACGCAGCAGGAGCGCTGCTCTCCGGGATCATCGCGGATCTAGCCGGTGTCACCGCGGCAGTCGTCGTCATAGCTGCGCTGACGCTGGCTTCGGGAGGAATCGTCGCTGTGCGGATGCCCGAGACGCTTGCCACAAGAACTGCGAACGAATCCTCTTGACCGTCAGTGCGCACTGACGGGTGCCGGGTTTTGTTGGCCGACGAGCGGTGTGCCGAACGGCGACATCTCGACGTAGTCCGGTGGCGCTTCGAACAACGCGGGATCGTACGGAATCTTCGAGACGGACGTCGTCTCAACGCGCACGGTCAGCAGTTTCGCGATATCGAGCCCCATGCCGGTCGGCAATGGCACCGGCGAGGTCGACGTGTCGACTTTGTGTTCGAGGCGTAACGGGATCTCGACGTAACTGCCGGCAGGTTCGCCGGGCCGAGCACATCCGTTGACGACGTCGGATATCGCATACCACTTGTCGGTGCTCACGCTCGGAGCCGAAACCCCGATCGCGGTGAGCGTCTCCACCACGTGATGGGCCGTCAGGCCCGCTATCGTCTGCGTCTTTTCGTCCGTGGTGCGCTCGATCTGAACGAGGATCGCGGTCGGATCTCCGGGCATGCCGTTCGAAACAAGCGCGCTCCCCGTCGCGAGCGGCGTCACGTAATACGTTTTCTTCTCGCGATTGAGCGTGATGAGCTTGCCGAGGTCGCACTGGGCGATGATGCTGGTTTGCGCATAGTCGACGCGGGTACGTTGGCTTGAGATCGTCGTCGTCGACGTGACGGGCTTGTCCACGAGGCGCACCTGCGGCAGCGCTGAATCGGTCGCGAACTTTTCGAGCTTGCTGGCGACGACGTCTGCCAGCATGCCGACGATCGGTGAGGCTCTGCTGAGCGCACTGCGGATGACGCCGGTCAAGAAATCGTGCACTTGAGACCGTATCTCCGACTCGATGCTCTGTTGAATCGCTTCAGCCATATTGGAGCCCGGCTTCGAAGGCAATTTGGGCATGGTGGGGACGTTTATGTGCGCTATTTGTACGTATTGCAGCACTTGATCGTCCGCGTGCGCCGGCGCGGCTATGGATAGCGCGACGACGCACAGGATGAGCGGACCGATCGGCAAACGCGCGTGCACGCTCGCCTACTGCGTCGGAGTGAAATCGGAGGGTGGTGCGAACAGGGCCGCGGCGTCGGGTCCGAGCTCCTTGACGTTGGAGCGTTGCGATACCACGCCACGCGGATTCTTGCCTTGGGTTCTAACGACGCGATAGAGGTAGAACCGTCCGCGCGGATCGTCTCCCGCGACATGCCGAACGATCGTAGGGTCGCAACCTTGTGGCAGCACCAACGGTTCGATCGCGATCTCCGAGAGTGCCGCGGGCTCAGTCCGGTCTGTCACATATTCAGTCAAGGTGGCCTGCACGGTCCCGTTCGCACACGAGCCGGCTGCCTCGCTGACCTTCAACGCTCCACTTGCATCATACCGTGTCGTCGTCACACCCTCGATGTCAAGCGTTTGGTTCGACGACCAGGTGACAGTGGAGTCGAGCGTCGCTGTTCCAGACGCGTATGGCTGTTGTGACTGTTCTGCGACGGGGATGGTATCGGAGGAATAGGTTTTGTTCCTCATGTCGAGGATGAATGTTTTGCCAAGATCCGGGCGTTTGATGATCGCATACTGACCCGGCAGTTCGACGCGG
>DASQJC010000252.1:0-3447 GCA_035631255.1 Candidatus Eremiobacteraceae bacterium
CTTCCAAGAACGCAACGGCATTTACATCATCGATCTGCAGAAGACGGTGATGAAGCTGCGCGAGGTCTACGCGGCGGTGACCGCGATGAGCCGCCAGGGCAAGATCTTCCTCTTTGTCGGCACGAAGAAGCAAGCACAAGAAGCGGTGCGCGAAGAGGCCGAGCGCTGCGGCATGTACTTCGTCAATCAGCGCTGGCTCGGCGGAACGCTGACGAACTTCCAGACGATCCAAAAGCGCATCGCACGGCTTCGCGAACTCGAGCGTCAACGCGACACCGGCATGCTCGAGATCCTTCCGAAAAAAGAAGTCAGCAAGCTGACCGACGAGCTCGACCGGCTCGAACGCTTCCTCGGCGGCATCAAAGACATGCCGCGTCTGCCGGACGCGCTGTTCGTCGTCGATCCGCGCAAAGAACGTATCGCAGTCCTCGAAGCGCGCAAGCTCCGCATCCCGATCATCGCGGTCATCGATACGAACTGCGATCCCGACGAAATCGACTACGCGATACCCGGCAACGACGACGCCATCCGTGCGGTCAAGCTCATGGCAGGCAAGATCGCCGACGCGATCGTCGAGGGAAGGACGGAAAGCGAGTCCGCCTCGGACGCATCAGACGAAGCCGACGCAAAGCCGTCGGTGCCCGAACCCGCTGCAGCGGCGCCTTCGGCCTGACAGGGAACCCGCAGTTAGCAAGGAAACGGAAAACTCACCATATGGTAGATGTCTACAAGCCAGACGCGGCAGCGATCAAAGCACTGCGCGAGGCGACTAATGCGCCGGTGATGGATTGCCGGCGCGCGCTCGCTGAATCGGGCGGCGATCTCGAGCGGGCCAAGAAGCTGCTCGTCGAGCGCGGCCAACAGCTTGCGCAGAAGAAGGCCGATCGCGAAGTCCGCGAGGGCTTCATCGGTCATTACATCCATCAGGGCGGCAAGATGGGCGTGCTCGTCGAGCTCGCATGCGAGACCGATTTCGTCGCGAAGAACGATCAGTTCCAACGGCTCGCGCACGATCTCGCGGTCCACATCTGCGCGTCGCGCCCCCAATACGTGAACCGCGAAGACGTTCCGGCGGCGGTGCTCGCGGCGAAGCAAGACGAGCACGGCGGCAAGGTCGAGAAGTTCTACGAGGAAGCAGTCTTGCTCGATCAACCGTATGTCCGCGACGACAGCAAATCTGTCGCAGAGCTCATCACCTCGGCGGTCGGCGTCCTTGGCGAGAACATCAAGGTACGCAGATTCGCGCGATTCGACATCGGCGAGTCGTGACGCGTGTCGAGCAACGGGGCCGGTAGTCAACCGAAGTACAAACGAGTCCTGCTGAAGCTCAGCGGGGAAGCCTTCGCCGGTTCCGGCACCGACTCGATCGACAGCGCGACGCTCGACCTCATCGCCGAACAGATCAAAGAAGTCGCGCTCGGCGGCGTTCAGATCGCGATCGTCGTCGGCGGCGGGAACATCTGGCGCGGCCGGTCGGCGCGCTCCACGATGGATCGCGCGAGCGCCGACTACATGGGTATGCTCGCCACGGTCATCAACGCGCTCGCGTTACAGGACGCGCTTGAGGAGGCGGGCGTCGTCACGCGCGTGCTCTCCGCGATCTCGATGCACCAGGTCGCCGAACCGTACATCCGCCGCCGCGCGATCCGGCATCTCGAAAAAGGCCGGGTCGCCATCTTCGCGGCGGGAACGGGCAACCCGTATTTCACGACCGACACGGCAGCGGCGCTGCGCGCGGTCGAGATCGGCGCCGAAGCGATCCTCAAGGCGACGCAAGTCGACGGCGTCTACAGCGCCGATCCGAAGAAGGATCCGAAAGCCGTGCGCTTCGAGTCGCTCGAATACCTCGACGTGCTGAAGCGCGGACTCGAGGTCATGGACAACACGGCATTGACGCTTTGCATGGACAACGCGCTGCCGATCATCGTCTTCGAACTTTCGCAGCGAGGCAACATCAAGAAGGCGATCTGGGGCGAACGCATCGGCACGCTCGTGGGGAGGTCACCCAGCGGTGTTACCCCAGCTGTATAAAGATCTCGAGAACCGGATGAAGAAGGCGGTCGAGGCGACGCAAGGCGAGTTCGCCGCGATCCGCACCGGTCGTGCGAACGCATCGCTCCTCGATCACGTCGTCGTCGAGGCGTACGGCACGGAAATGCCGTTGCGGCACATCGCGAACGTCTCGGTGCCCGACGCGCGCAGCATCGTCATCCAGCCGCACGACAAGTCGATCATGGGCGACGTGCGAAAGGCGCTGGAGAAATCCGACCTCGGCATAACGCCGAACGTCGACGGCAACGTCATCCGGCTCGGCATGCCGCCGCTGACGGAAGAACGTCGCAAAGACCTCGTCAAGCTCGTGCACAAGCGCGCTGAAGAGGGGCGCGTCGCGGTCCGTAACGTGCGTCGCGACGGCCACGATCACTTGAAGGTCGCGCAGAAAGATTCGAAGATCACGGAAGACGAGGGCCGGCGCGCTAACGAGCAGGTGCAAAAGCTCACCGACAAGCACATCGCCGACATCGATGCGCTCGTCCACAACAAAGAAAAGGAGATCATGGAGGTCTGAGATCACGAAGACGACGACTGACGATCTCCTGCTCATCCCACTGCGCGATGCCCTGGCGCGGTCGGCGCGCCGCGCTGCGATCGAGATAATCACGCCGCCGTATGAAGCGGCGGGTACAGGCGTGCTCCGCGTCGTGCGTGCGGTCGAAGAAGAAGGATGCGTCTCGCTGACCGCGGCCTACGAAGGATACGTGCGGTTGTGAGCGCGCGCGACCGAAAGCTTGCGGCTCCGAACGCGCTCGATCCGCAGCGCATGCCTCGGCATGTCGCCGTGATCATGGACGGGAATCGGCGCTGGGCGCGCGAGCGGCGGCTGCCGGCGATAGAAGGTCATCGTCGCGGGGTCCTCGCTCTGCGAGAGCTCGTCCGCGGCTGTTCCGATCTCGGCATACCGATCGTCACCGTCTATGCCTTCTCGACCGAGAACTGGAAACGCGAAGCGCTCGAGATATCGCTCTTGCTCGACCTGCTCGTGCAGTTCGCGAAATCCGAGGAGGCAGAGCTCAATCGAAACGGCGTGCGCGTCCGCGGCATCGGGCGCATCAATGGTCTGCCGCCGCATCAGCGCGGTGCGATCGAAGAGCTCGAGCGCCGCACGAACGGGAACGATCGCGTGACGCTCAACATCGCGATAAACTACAGCGCTCGCTCGGAGCTCGCCGATGCGGCTCGGGCGATCGCTGCGCAAGTGCGCGACGGCTCGCTCGCGGCCGATGACGTCGATGAATCCGTCGTCGAAAAGCATCTGTACACGGCGCACGCTCCCGACCCCGACATCCTCATCCGCACGGGCGGCGAACTGCGACTATCGAATTTTCTCCTTTGGCAGGTCGCCTATACCGAGATCTGGGTCACGGAGCGCTACTGGCCGGACTTCGG
>DASQJC010000253.1:0-2058 GCA_035631255.1 Candidatus Eremiobacteraceae bacterium
TTGGGGTTCACGCGCGCGATCACCGCCAGATGCGCGTCGAGAACTTCGACCGGGCTCGCCGCGCGCGACTTGATCATGGCGGCGAGTTCGCGCGCGGCTTTTCGCGTCAAACTCTCATCGGCCATCCGTCACTTCCCCGACCAGTGCACGAACTGGCGCTCGACCAGCAGAAACAGCAGGTTGAGGCCGTAGCCCAGGCCGCCGGCTGCGAAGATCGCCGCGTACATGTCGGGCATGGCGAACAATTGCTGCGCCTCGAACACGCGCTGCCCGAGGCCGTCGGTCGAGCCGATGAACATCTCGGCCACGACCACGATCACGAGCGCGAGCGACACGCCATTGCGCAACCCGACGAAGGTCTGCGGCAGCGATTCGAGCAACATGACGTCGGTGAGCACGCGGATTCGCGACGCACCCATCACCTTCGCAGCCAACAGCCGCGTCTTGCGCGCGTGCATGACGCCATAGGCGACGTTAAACAGGATGACCAGCGCCGCCCCGAAGGCGGCGACCGAAACCTTGGTCTTGTCCCCGACCCCGAACAGCACCAGGAACAGCGGGAACATGGCGGAAGCCGGGGTGGAACGGAAGAAATCGACGACGAACTCGACGGAGCGGTAAACCTTCTCGGATGCGCCAAGGAGAATGCCGAGCGGGATCGCGATCGCCGCCGCGATCAGCGTGGCGAGGATCGTGCGCTCCAGCGTGCGCATGAAATCGAAGCCGAGCCGGCCGCCGGTCATCCCGCTCCACAGCGCGCGGAACGTGTCGATAGGCGAGGGCAGCAGCACGGGATCCACGACTTGGTACCACACCGCCAGATACCAGACGACGATCAGCCCGACGACGCCGATGATCGGAAGGTAAGGATCGAAGCGCGTCGACTTCATCCCTTGCGAACCTCCCGCTGGAATACGTCGAGGCAATGCGCCTTGATTTGGACGAAGTCGTGCTGCGACAGCGTCGCGTCGGTGCGTGGCCGCGCGGCGTCATAATGCACGTAGTCGGCAATGCACGCCGGACGGCGCGAGAGCAGGAGAATGCGGTCGGCGAGATAAACCGCCTCCTCGAGGTCGTGTGAGACGAGCACCGTCGTCGTACCGGTTTCGACGAAGATGCGCTGGAGCTGGTCGCGCATGAACAGCGTCATCTCGTAGTCGAGCGCCGAGAACGGCTCGTCGAGAAAGAGGATTTGCGGTTCCACCACGAGCGCGCGCATGATCGAGACCAACTGCTGCTGGCCACCCGACAGCTCATAGGGGTAGCGGTTGAGGTTGATCTTGACGCCGAGGCTGGCAACCATCCGCTCCGTGCGCGCGCGCCGTTCGGCTTTCGGCAGCTTCATCAGCTTGAGCGGATATTGGATGTTGTCGATCGCGCGCAGCCAGGGGAACAGCGCCTCGCGATAGTTCTGAAATACGTAGCCGAACTTGATGTCACGAAGAGGTTTGCCGTCGAACAAGATTTCCCCGGCGTCGGTCGGGATCAAGCCGGCGATCATGTTGATCAACGTACTCTTGCCGCAGCCGTTCGGTCCGAACACCGATACGAGCTTGCCGCGCGGGATATCGAGGTCGAAGCGGTCGTAGACGACGGCGTCGGTGAAACGCTTGCTCAAGCCGCGGATGGTGACGTGGGCGGATGCCGCGGGATCGCCTCTCGCCGCGGCGGTCGGGGCGCCGCGCTCCTCCATTCGCGCCAGCGAACTTTCCCGCGCCACGGCGATCGATCCTCAGAACGCTTGCAGATATTTGCTCACGTCCACCTTCTCGCTCAGCGTGCCGGTTTGCACCGAGAAATCGATGAATTTCTGGTAGTCCGCCTTGTCCTTGGCCGTGAGATCCTTGGCCATGAAGTATCGGATCATGGGGACCGTATCGACGACGTCGTCAGGGGTAAACGTATTCTTGAGCAGGTGCTTGCGTGCCTCCTGCGGATTGGAGTTGATCAACTCAACCGCCCTGCCCCAAGCCGCCGCGAAGCGTTTGGCCACATCCGGCCGGCTCTTGATGAAGTCGCTGGTGAGCGCGCAGCCGGCGACGAAGGCGTTGGCATCGG
>DASQJC010000254.1:0-2489 GCA_035631255.1 Candidatus Eremiobacteraceae bacterium
CGTCGAGCCGGAACTGATCGAGACGCGCCATCATCTGCATCAGAACCCGGAGCTGAGCGATCACGAAGAGCAGACCGCCGCTTTCGTCGAGGCGCGGCTCCGCGCGCTCGGCCTGGAGGTGCGATCGCATGTCGGCGGCCACGGAGTCGTGGCGACGATACGCGGGGCGAAGCCGGGCCGGACCCTCGCGCTGCGCGCCGACATGGACGGACTGCCGATCCAAGAGCATCCCGGTCTCGAATTCGCATCCGAGGTCCCCGGCGCGATGCACGCGTGCGGTCACGATGGCCACACGGCGATGCTTCTCGGCACCGCGATCTCGCTCGCGCGCGAACGCGAGAATCTGCACGGAACGATCCGCTTCATCTTCCAGCCGGCCGAAGAAGGACCGGGCGGCGCCCAGCCGATGATAGAAGCCGGCGCGCTAAACGATCCCAAGGCCGATCTCGTCGCGATGCTCCACGTGTGGCCGACGCTGCCGGCCGGATCGATCGGTCTGCGCGTAGGCGCGATGACCGCATCGTGCGACGATTTCGAGATCCGCATAAGCGGCCGCGGCGGGCACGCGGGCTACCCACACAATGCAGTCGACACGATCCCGATCGCCGCTGAGATCGTCGGCGCGCTTCAGACTATCGCGAGCCGCGAGATCGATCCGCTCAAAGCGGTCGTCATAGCCATCGGACGGATCGAGGGCGGTTATCGCCGCAACGTCATCGCCGATACGTCGAAGCTCGAAGGCACGATCCGCTGTCTCGACGAGTCGGTGCGCAAGTCTATCCCCGAGCGAATGGAGCGGATCGTCGCGGGCATCTGCGCGGCGCATCGGGCGAAGCACGACATAGAATTCGTCTACGGTTATCCGAGCGTGCACAACGATGCGGCGCTCAGCGCGAAAGTCATGGAGATCGCGCGTGACGTACCGCAGATCGCTTCGGTCGTCGAACTCGACGTCCCGACGATGGGCGCCGAAGACTTCGCCTATTTCGCGCAAGCCGTTCCGGGCTGCATGATCAGGCTCGGCTGCGCTTCGCCGGACGACCCGCAGCCGGCGTCGCTTCACTCACCCGACTTCAATCTGGACGAACGTGCGCTTGCGTGCGGCGTCGCATTGCTCCGCGCCCTTGCGCTGCGCCTCACCTAAACTGCTCCCCCGCCGCCGACGATACTAAGGTTACGACGAGGGCCGTCGCCCGTGTGACGGCCATCACACCAACCGTTATCGCCGGGGAGCCCGCTCCGTGAGCACGCCTGCAAATCCACAACATCTCCTGCGCCGTCCGAAGAAGCCGCAAGCGAAGACGTTCAGCTGGCGCATCCCGATCATCGCCGGCGTCGTCGTCGTGATCACCGGCGGCGGCATCGCGGGTTTTACCGCGTTCGGTCACGGTAGGACCTCGTCTGCACCGCCCGCGCCTGCAGCGACGACCCAGGCTGCGTCGCTCGCATTGACCCAGAACTACGTGCCGCCCGTCGTCGGTCCGGCGCCGACGAAGCATAAGACGCACAAGTCGACGACGCCCGAAGCATCACCATCGCCGAACGCGACGCAAACGCCGGACACGGCTCCGACGCCCGTGACGGAACCGGCGACGAGTATCGCGCACACAGAATCCGTCTCGAGCGCGGCGGCCAAGCATCAATCGAATGCCGCTCGCCTTGCGGCCGCACACCGTGCCGCGTTAGCGCTTGCGTCGTCGGGCCTCAGCTCGTTGCCGCAGTCGTCCGCCGCGTCGACGACGCAAAATTCGAATCCGGCACCGGAACCGGTGAGCACGCAACCGCCGACGCAATCGCCGGCCACGCCCGATGCAGAGCCGACGCCCGTCTACGCTCCCACGATCGTCGTCGACGCGCGCTTCGTCGATCGCGCCGAGCCTGTATATCCGGATATCGCAAAGGAGCAAGGCGTCGGCGGAACCGCGATCGTCCTCGCGACGATCGGACCCGACGGCCGCGTCATCTCGGTCTCGATCGATCAATCGACGGGCAATCGCCAGCTCGACAACGCCGCGGTCGCAGCAGCGCACTCGAGCCGATTCGAACCGCCGGAGATCGACGGTAAACCAGCGACGGAGACGTATCGCATCGTCTACACCTTCGACCCGAACGGGTAATCCTCGCGGAAATAGGAGCGGTCGAGATTTATCTCGACCGCTGACGACCTTGCAGTTGAAAACCGCGGCGGTCGAGCTAAAGCTCGACCGCTACATTTTCGCCGTGAGGCGATCGCTTAGCCGTTCGGGTCGAAGGTGTAGACGATGCGATACGTCTCGGTCGCGGGCTTGCCGTCGATCTCCGGCGGCTCGAAGCGGCTCGAGTGAGCGGCCGCGACGGCGGCGCTGTCGAGCTGGCGATTGCCCGTCGATTGGTCGATCGAGACCGAGATGACGCGGCCGTCGGGGCCGATCGTCGCAAGCACGATCGCGGTTCCGCCGACGCCCTGCTCTTTGGCGATATCCGGGTAGACAGGTTCGACGCGTTCGACG
>DASQJC010000255.1:0-13766 GCA_035631255.1 Candidatus Eremiobacteraceae bacterium
AGCCGCTAGGAGACTGCCAATGCAGAAACGACAACGACGCGACAAAGGCACCGGTACAATACGAGAGCGGAAGGACGGTCGCTTTGAAGGCCGACTCGACCGCGAGAACTACCCTACAGAGTACGTCTACGGAAAAAGCCGCAAGGAAGTCGAGAACAACTTGTTCCTTGCTCGGGCACGACAACCGAAGGAGCATCGGGATAACCTGACGCTCGATGAGTGGCTCGACAAATGGTTGGAGATCGTCAAGCAGACCCGAAGGGTCGCCACGCACTGCCTCTACAAATCAATGACTGACAACCATATTCGACCTCACCTTGGGAACGTCAAACTCACGCGACTTACAAAGGCACGTGTGTACGAGATGTTTGACTCTCTCAAGAAGGGCGGCGTGAGGGACAGGACGCTCGTTGAGGTTTACAAGGTACTACATCGCGCCGTACAGGTGGCGCTGAAGCGCGATAGGGTAGAGAGGAACATAGTGTCGCTTGTTGACAAGCCGACGGCTTCCAAGAAAATACGCACGATCCTTAGCACGGAAGATGAGATCAGGCGCTTCCGTGAGGCTGTGAAGGGTCGCGTGTACGAGGTTCTCTATCTGACCGCTATGGACACTGCGCTTCGCCAAGGCGAATTGCTTGCGTTGAAGTGGGAAGACTTGGACCTCACTAGAGGCTCGCTATGCGTCAGGTCCACTCTGACGCGGAACGCTCAGGGAGCGCTTGAAGCGACGCCACCAAAGACGGAATCGAGTGTTAGGAAAGTCCTCCTTCTGAAGAACACCATCGAAATGCTGAAGGAGTATCGAAAGCAACGGATGGACCCAAAAGTTGTCCAATCTGTTTGGGTATTTCCGAATTGGGATGGTGGACCGATGAGAAAGGATGGATACATCCGTCGCGAGTTACGATGCCTCTTGAAGGAAGCCAAACTCCCTCCGATCACGTTCCATAGTCTCCGGCACACTCACGCGACGATGCTCGCTGTTCTTGGCGTTCCGATCAAGGCCACGCAGGAGCGCCTTGGCCACAGCACGAGCCGGATGACGATGGAAGTCTACAGCCACGCGACGGCCGCTATGCAAGATCATGCCGTCGCAGCGCTCGATGCGTTCTACGAGAAAGCGAACGCCTCAGCGATAAGTGGTCAAATAAGTGGTCAGAGCACAGAAGTGGGGTCAGGAGTCGGAAACTAAAACCCGCAAAGCCTTACGCAAAGCGGGTTCTAAATGTGGAGATGAGGGGACTCGAACCCCTGACCCCTTACATGCGAAGCAAGTGCTCTACCAGCTGAGCTACATCCCCAAGGGTCCGGCGAACAGTCTATCATACGAGAAAAGACGGGGCAATACCCGTCTTTTCACGTCCGAAGACTGTTGTCGGATTCGGCTTATTGGCCGCCAGGATCCATGTCGTTCGAGTCTTGCTGCGCTTGGAGTTGGTCGGATGCCGCGCCGCCGTTCTGATCGGCCGCGTGATTCGATGTCGGCTGTTGACCGGACTGCGGCTGCGAATTCGTGTCGACTTGCACCTGCGCCGCGGTCGCGAGCTGACACTCTCCCGTGTCTTGCGATTGCGGATGCTGCTGGCACCACTGGAGCATCGTCGTGCGATCATCCGTATGCGCGACCCAATACTCGACGGTCGTCTTGTCGTTCGGGTCGTGCGAAACCGCCGGCGCGAACATGCCCTTGGCCCACCACGCGATGATCGCGGTGGTGATCAATAGGCCTATGAGACTGAAGTTCCGCATGTTTCAGATATCGGCAGCCTGGGAGCAAGCGAGCGCGAGTGTGACGAGAGTCACGCGCTCGACGCTCAGGGCGCCGGGCTGCCTATCCGTATCGTCGTGACGCCGTCGACAAAACGCGCGGGCGTCTGATCTTCAGGCACGACGAGCTGACAGATCTGCGGTCCGGGCGGCGGCACGCCGTCGACCGCGTACGCGAGCAAGATCTGCTTGTTGTTGAAAGCGACCTCAAATTCTGGGAACGAAACGATCGCGGAGTCGCCGTTGACGCCTTCGATGAAGGCGTAGGCCTTCGTCGATTGCGTCGCGCCGCCAGGGCCAATCGGCGATACCGATGAGACGAGATCCCGCAGCAGCACGCCGGTATATGTGTGGACGCGCCATTTGCCGTCCGTGTCTTGAACACGCAAGGTCAGCGACGAGCGGCGCATGCGCTGCAAATCTTTGAGCGTGACGACGCGCGGGTCGGCGACGTCACCGACGACCTGGATGACGGACCCAGGCGGTGCGGCGATCGACCCGACATCGCTCGAAGGCGGAGGCGCCTGGACGGGTTGAGTTGTCGACGGGTTGTTCGGGGCCATCGTCGGCAGCGCAGGGAGCGTCGTCACCGAGACGCTCGGCGACGGCGCGAGCGCGACTAACGCATGCGCTGCTGCCGGCACAGCATAGAGGCGACTCGCCGCGACGATCGCGACGATGGCGACAAGCACGATTGAACCGAGGATACGCGTCATCGGGTCACTCCCGTTCCCGGTCGAAGTAAAACTCGACCGCTACAAATCAACGCGAATGTTAGGGTTGCGCGGATGGAAAGCCTCGCGCGCGAAGCCAGCGCGAGACGACGAACCGCGAACGCTCGGCGCAGTCGGTGTGGTTCGCATCGACGATGTCGAACGTCTTCGGCTCGCGCGCATCGTCGAACAGACGCTTGACGGCGCTTGGCGGAACGAGCGCGTCGCGTTGCGCGGCGATGATGAGGATCGGCCGCGGCGCGACGTCGCCGACACGGTCGGTGTAGCGATCCATCGCCGTCGTGATCGAATCCGGGTCCGCTCCTTCGACATACGCCGTGCGATTTCGCAGTCCGGATAGCATCGTGTCATCGGTGAGCTGACGGCTGCGGCCGGTCGACGTCGCCATCGCGATGACGCCCTCGATATCGGCGTTCGCGACGGCCGCGCCGATCGCCGTGGCAGCGCCCATGCTATGCCCGCCGATGACGAGATGCTCGATCCCCTCCCTGCGTCGTGCAACAGCGCACGCATCCAGCGCATTCGTGACGAGATCCGCGCCCTCGCGCAGCGGTCCGGTGCTCGCGCCGAGCTTGTGTCCGAGAAAGTCGAAGGCGAGCGCGGCGTAGCCGTCGGCCGCGAGGTGGAAAGCGAGCGGGTCGACGTTGTGCTTGGACGACGAGTAACCGTGGCAGAGCACGACGCACGTCTGCACGCCTTCCATACTATAGTAGAGTCCGCGCACGGTTCCGCCTGCGCTCGGGTATTCGACCCGATCGATTCGGACGTGCGACAAGTCGCGCAGTCTTACCATCAGATGAGCGACCTCAGCGTCAGCACGATTTCCTTTTTCGCGTTGCGGCGTTGATATTCGAGCGCGACTTTCGTCCCCGTCGGCCGCTCGAATGCGCGCACCGCCGAATCGAGATCGAGCGGCGGCTTGCCGTCGATCGTGAGCAAGACGTCGCCAGGCCGGAGCTTCGCCCGATCGGCCGGCGACAATGGCACGATGCTGCGCACGACGACCTGGCCGTTGCGCCAGATGAGCCACAGACCGCTGCCGTCGAACGCCGATGGCGCCGCGTTCGTCGCCGCCGGAGAGTTCGGCGCCAGGATAAGTGCGCTGCCGAGTTCGTCGATCGTCACGGAGAAGCGCGACAACAGGCCGCTGCCGATGACAGCGCGGACCTTCGACGATGGCACAGGTGGTTCGCTCGAACCCATGCGGTCGACAAGAGGCCCGGAGATGGTCGTCGTGCCGATCGACATCGTCCGCGCGCGCTCGACCGTGCCGTTCATCTCGTGATCGGGATCGGCATCGCGAATGCCGATCGAACGCCGGCTCACATCGGAAGCGGCGCCCCAGAGCGCGACATCTTCGTCGGCATAGACGTCGACGAAACACGGCGGTGCGTTCTTTCCCTCGACGCCGCATGCGACCGAAGGCATGCCGTCGATAAGCGCGAGCGGGATGACTGCTGCCCCGGCAGGGCGCGCGGCGACGGCCGATGCTTCGTCGCGATAAATCGTGAGCGTCAGGTTCGCGTAGTCGATCGTCACCGGATAATGTGCGAAGAGGTCGGAGCCGAGTATGCCGGTCGCGCTCGATCCGAGATACGTCTGCGCGAATGGATCGATTCTCGCGGTCGCGACCTTCAGACCGATGAAGCGCACGACCCCGATCTGGAGCGTTCGGATCGATGGCACGTCGCCGCCGCGATTGACGGGAACTGAATCATCGACCGTCGTCGGGCGGAGGCTGCTGAGCAAGAAATCGCGTCGAACTCCATCGAGCACGACCGGGACGTACGGCCTCCCGCCATGCAATGCGAGCGGTACGCTCGACGAAGTAGAATCGCCGAGCCAAAATGACGGAGCGAGCGTCGGCTCGGGCCGCGGCGTGACTGCGCCGACCGGCGCAGTCGTCGGTGAGATCGCTTGCGCGTCCGGCGGCGGTGCGGGCGGCGGCGGAAGCGGTGTCACCGTCGGCGTGGGCGTCGGCGTTTCTGTTGGCGCCGGCGTCGGGGAATGCGTTGGCGCCGGAGTCGCCGTCGGCGTATTCGTCGCTACTGACAATGGGGTGGCCGATGGTGATGCCGTTGGCGTTGGCGCTGCCGACGTTGCTTGCGATGATAGCGGCAAGCGCGCCGCGACCGCCAGCGTGCTGCTCGCGATCGCGATGATAACCGCCCCGATGAAAGCGCGCGCGATCACGAGGCCGATAAGAACTCCTCGACGACGCTGACGAACCTTTCGGGCTGCTCGATCTGCGGACAATGGCCGCAGTGTTCAAATATCTCGAGGCGCACTCGCGGCAGCACGCGCGCGAGCGACGCCGCATCGCTCGCCGGGAACAGCCGATCGTCTTGGCCCCAGATCGCGAGGATCGGCACGTCAAGCGACGTTAGGCGCTCGTGGAACGGCTCGAGACGGCGGCAGTAGTCGAAGAACTTCGTGAACGTATGACGGGCGATGCGCTTCGCCTTCGGATCTGCGTGTCGACGGGCGAGCTCGTCGACAGTTTCTTCATCGACGCGCGATGAATCGAAGAATGCGGTCGAGTAGAGCGCGCGCGTCATCGCTTTCGTGCGCGGGATGCCGACGAAAAGACGGACGAGCGATGCGGCCGCCGAACCGAGCAGATTGTTCGGCGTCGGCGTGAAGCCGACCGGATCGACGAGCACGATGCGGCGATATCGTGCCGGTGATCGGAGCGCGTCGAGCATGAGCGCGAGGCCGCCCGCGGAATGGCCGATCGCGTCGACCCGGTCGAGGTCGAGCGCGGTGGCTGTCGCTTCGACGACTTTCGAGAAATATTCGGGGCCGCCGTACGGTTGAGATTCGGGAGCTGGGCTTTCGCCGAAACCGGGGAGATCGAGGGCGATCGTCCGATGCCGCAATGCGAACGCAGGCATGACGCGCCGCCACGCAGTCGATGATTGACCGAGTCCGTGGAGGACGAGAAGCGGAGAGCCGGAGCCGGCTTCGAGGTAGCGCGCGCGAGTGCCGGCGACGTTGACAGAGCCCGCGGACGGGCTGAACGCCTGCATGAATTGCTGGATTCTTTACGGCGAACTGGACTCCCGTAGCCGAAAGCGCGTTCTCGGCAGGCCGCGGCGGTCGAGCTGAAGCTCGACCGCTACAACGTCATACGGAAAGCCGCGGCGGTCGAGATAAATCTCGACCGCTCCTCACCTAGACTACGGCTGGTGCGGGCCTATGTCAACAACGCCGCTCTGACTCGCGGCTGTGATTTCGGGGCCGCCTCCTGCGAGGCTCATCGACATCGCATGCTGCGAACGGAAGCGGACGCTCGCCATCCTCGAGAAGCGGTTGATGACCGAACCGCGCGTGCTTTGCGCGTCGATGTTCGCCGCCTGCCGGCCGTCGAGCGTCACGTGGACGTTGCCCGTGTTGCTCGTGAACCGATACGGGCCACCGGACAGGCCTTCAAATCCCCAGTCGATGTCGCCGCCCTCGGTCTTCACTTCGGCGCGCTCTGCGAGCATTGCGGTTCCCATGACGCTTCCGCTCGTCGTCTCGACGTGCAGGTTGCCGGCGACGCGCGTCATCGTCACGCGGCCGGTCGAGGTGCGGATGTGTCCGAAGCCGGCGAGCTGTCGAAGATCGACCGAGCCGCCGTTCGTCACGACGACGTACGGTCCGCGGAATTGCGAGAGCGCAGCATCGCCGTCGTCGAGCTTGACTAGAACTGCCGCGTCGCGCTGCGGCACGTAGACCGTCATGTCGCCGCCCGGATTGTCGATGCGGACGCCGGTCGTGCCTTCGCGAACACCGGGGAGCGTGAAACGCCGCGGCGGCAATCCCATGCCGCGCGGGATCATCATGCCTTGGTTGCCGGACGTGATGTGAAACGTCGTCGCGGTGGGGTTGTTGCCGCCGACGACGCGCACGTAACCGTCGTCTCCGGTCGTCACGGTCACGAGCCCGGCGCTGGAATGGATGACGACGACCGGCGCGTCGGGCGTCGAAACGGTCTGATCCGCGAGCGCGGGGCGGTAGCCCGCAAGAGCGGTGAGGAAGAGCAGGGCCGCGCTGAGGAGCGGCCGGCCGAAGCGTGTGCAGGACATGATGCGAGGACTTAAGCGTACCGCGCCCGCGCCGCGCGCGCATGAGCCTGCTGTGAGCCGAATATGAGGCACGGATGAGAAGGCGCGGGCGTCCGTGGCCCGCTCGTCACGTCGCAACATCCGCATTCGCCCCGCGCAACAGCGGTATGTCGACGGTGAACGTCGTCCCCTTTTCAGGCTCGCTCGCGACCGATACGACGCCGTTATGTACTCGCACAATGTTCCGGACGACCGCCAATCCGAGTCCCGTGCCTTCGACGGTCCGCGAACGCGCCGGATCCGCGCGATAAAAACGTTCGAAAACGTGCGGCAAGGCCTCGGCCGGAATTCCGGGACCCGTATCGCCGACGATGATCCGACCCGCGCCGTTGAGCCGCGCGACGCCGACGCGAACGCCGCCCGTCGACGTGAACTTGATCGCGTTCTCCGTCAAGTTCGCGACGAGTTGTCGCAGCAGACCCGGCTCGCCCATGACGACCGCTCTTGCCGGCGCGTCGACCGTGAGCGATAGACCTTTCTGTTCAGCCGACGGCCGCAACCCCGACGCCGCGTCTTTGACGACGGCGGCGAGATCGATCGGTTCCATCGCGAGCGCGCTCGGGTCGTCCGTCTTCGCGAGGGTCAACATCGCGTTGAGGACGCGCGCCATGTTCGCGCTCTCCGCGCGGATCGTCTCGATCCCCTCGCGCCGGACTTTCTCATCGCGATCGCCCCAGCGCTCGAGCATCTGTGCGTTCGCGTTGATGACGGTAAGCGGCGTTTTCAATTCGTGCGACGCATCGGCGATGAGCCGGCGCTCGCGCGCGAACGCCGCTTCGAGCCGTTCGAGCATCTGGTCGAACTGCGCGGCGAGCTGTCCGAGTTCGTCGCGGCGGCCTTGCCAATTGAGACGTTTCGTGAGATCGTCGCTGCCGATCTCGCGCGCGGCGCGAGCAATCGCGTTGATCGGACTCACCGCACCTCGCGCCAGCCACAACGATACGCCGACGATCGCTCCGAGCGCGAGCGCGACGGCGACGAGCAGGAAGATCGTCAGGTTGCGCTGTTCCTGATCGACGGATGCGAGGGACGCTCCGACCAAGAGCGTGAGCACCGGCGCGCGCGACGTATTGATCGGCGAATTTCGGACGAGCAGCGGACCCGTCACTTGAAGGTTGATCGTGCCCCAATGGCCTTCGTCGCCGCGCTGCTCGTGCAACGGAGCGTATCCCTCGAGCGGCAGATCGTCATCGCCGAGATCCGTCGTCTTGCCGACGCGATAGCCGGCATTGTTATAGACCTCGACGTAGACGCCCGGGCCGACAAACGAGTCGAGCGTCGACGTGTCTGAAAGCGCGGTCACCGCGTTGACCGGACCAAACGGATCGTTCGATTCCGCGCGCGTGAACGATTCGATGTCTTGCGCGACGCCGCCGACGCGGTCGGCGAGCGCGTTCCACATGATGCGCGACGCATCGACGTAGACCGCGATCGCAAAGCCGATGATGAACAGCGCGAGCAAGCCGCCGTACCACGCGGTCATCCGGCCGCGCAGCGACGAGAAGAACGGAAGCGGCGCGCCGCCGTCAGACGCGGAGCGCGTACCCGACGCCACGGACCGTGTGGATGAGCTTGTCATCGGTATCGACGTCGACCTTGTTGCGTAAGTAGCGGATATAGACGTCGATGAGATTCGACTCGCCGAGGAAATCCGAGCCCCAGACGCTGTTGAATATCTCGTCGCGCGTGTGGACCTTATTCGGATACATGAGCAGGAACTCGAGCAGCGAGAACTCCTTCGCGGTCAGCTCGACCAGTTTGCCTGCGCGCACGACTTCGTGCGTGTCGCGATTGAGGACGAGGTCCTTCGCGGTGAGCAGTCGAGGTGCGGGCTCGTGACTGCGCAGCTGGACGCGGATGCGCGCGAGCAATTCTTCGATCGAGAACGGTTTCGTCAGATAGTCGTTCGCGCCGGTGTCGAGTCCGGTGATGCGATCGGGCACTGCGTCCTTCGCGGTGAGCATGATGATGGGGACGGACGAGTGCTTGCGGACGCGACGGCACACCTCGAGACCGTCGATGCGCGGAAGCAGCAGGTCGAGGATGATGAGGTCCGGTCCTTTGAGCGCGCGCTCGATCGCGGTCGCGCCGTCGGCGCACCATTCGACTTCGAAGCCTTCGTGCTCGAGCTCGAGCTGCAAGACACGCGCGATCTTCTGATCGTCTTCGACGACGAGGATCTTCTGTTTCGGACCAGCGGCTGGGGACGGCCCTACATCCATGCCGGCGACCTCCTTCCATTAGAGTATCGGGGGGCCCGGTGGCGGGCATTAATCGTACGTGAGAGCGCACCGGGAGCGGCCTCTTGGGGCTGCGAACCTCGCCTCGTGGCCGGACGTCTCTTCGTGGCCGTCGATCTCGACGAGCCGGCGCGCGACCTCATCGATGAAGCGATCGCGCGTCTGCGGACCGCGGGTCTCGACGAGCGCTTCACATCGCGCGAGAAATGGCATGCGACGCTCGCGTTTCTCGGGCCTGTGGAGCAACCGAAGCGCGGAGCGGTGAACGACGCGATCGCCGCAGCGGCGAAGTCGTGCGACAAGTTCGATTTGACCCTCGACGCCGTGGGTGCGTTTCCGAATTCGAAGCGGCCGAAGGTCGTGTGGGTCGGGTCGTCAGCGCCGCAGGCGGGTTTCGCTCGTTGCGCCGAGGCGGTTCGTAAGCATCTGTCGGGTCTTGGGTTCGATTTCGAATTCGACGCCGTGCCGCACGTGACGGTCTGCCGTCTCAAACACGGCGCACCGTTGCCAGATGTCGGTGCTTTGAACCCGCGGACCGTCCACGTCGACTCACTCACGCTATACGAATCGACGCCGCAGGGCCCGTCGACCCGCTACGAGGTCGTCGGCGAAATGCCGTTGCGCTGACTGTGGTATGCCGAGCGCAGCTCGGCAAATGTAGTAGGCCGAGCGCAGCTCGGCAACCTGAAAGGCCTTGACATGAAACGACAAACGCTTCTCGCTCTCGCGACCGCGATCGTTCTTGGCGCGAGCATGACGCCGGCGCTCGCCGACGCCGCCAAAGCGCCGACAATCACCGTGAGCGGCAGCGGCTCGGTGACGTACGCTCCAGACACCGCGCAGATCTCGCTCGGCGTCCGCGCACAGTCTCCAAGTGCGACAGCCGCGGCGAGTATGGTCAACGGGCGCGCGGGGTCTGTGATCGCTGCGTTGCGCAAACAGGGAATCGCCGACGCGGACATCACGACCTCGGATTACACCATTCAATATCAGATGCCCGACAACAGCGACATGCAGCCGAACGCGTCGATGAGCGTTGCGCCCAAAAGGCCGGCGCAAGGCTACTACGTGGCGACCGAGACGATCGACGTCAAGGCGCCGATCTCGAAGGCCGGTCCGGTACTCGATGCCGGCCTCGCGGCCGGCGCCGACGAGACGAACGGCATCTCGTTCGACACGAGCCAGCGAACGAAGTTGTATCGCGAAGCGCTGTCACGTGCCGTCGCCGACGCGCGTGCGCAGGCGCAGATCCTCGCCAAAGCGGCCGGCGTGAGCATCGCGGGCATTCAAAGCATCAGCGTCGGCGGCGGGCCCAGTCCCATCGAGCCGATGGTGCGGATGGCTGCGGCGGCGGCACAGGCGGCTGTCATGGGCGGAACGGGTACGGTCGACGCGAGCGTGCAGATCGTCTTCCGGATAAAGTAGCGGGCTCGCCCCTCCGAGCCGGCCAAACGACGTGGCCGATAACAACGAACCGCCGGCCTGAGCCGGCGGTTACGCTTTGTTGAGGAGGAGGCTTACGTGACAGCTTACGATGATAGCTTATGAGATGTTGCCGGAACCCACTTCGTCGCAACGAGCGATCGCGAGCGCCCAGCCACCGGAGGTCATCTTCCGCACCAGATAGCCCTCTTTGGTCCGGTCGAAGAACTGGAACCCGCTGGAAACCGCTTCCGACATCGACTTGAAGATCATAATCCCTTGCATGGCGTCTGGCCCCCCACGGCCTTCTATCTCTATTACGGCCGTTGCACGGAGAATGTTACTTTTGTCGTCCCGTCTTGAGGCTCTCACCGAGTTTTTATGATGATAGGCACACGAGCGTCACCGTCATTCCGGACGACTAATCCGCACGACCAATGTCGTAGGCTGAAGCGTTGTCGGCTCTGCGTGCCGTCCGACACCCGAAGGGCGACCTCGCGATTGCGCGAATCCGCGAGCGATGGTGTCGACGTCGCTGTTGGAAGCAGCCGAACTCATAAGCCGGGAGCGCGTCGCTCCCGGTTTTTGGTGTCTGGGGTTTCGCAGCCCGGAAATAGCGAGTCGGGCCCGCCCCGCGCACTACGTGGCGATCGATTTGCCCGGCGCCTTCGCCGTCCGTTTGCCGCTGGGCATCTGGACGGCACGCGACGACACGTTCACGCTGCTCTTCCGCGAATGGGGCGAACGGACGACGAGGCTCGCTTGCATCGCCGATCACGAACCGCTTTCGATCATCGGTCCGCTCGGCAACGAGTTCTCGATCCCCGAATCCGGCCAGCGCGCGGTCATCGTCGCGGGCGGCATCGGCGTCGTGCCGTTCTGGCTGCTCGTCCGGGAACTGCTTGCCGCCAAAGTCCGCACCACCGTCGTGCTCGGCGCTCGTTCGAAGCACATGCTCGTCGGCGTCGACGAGCTGCGGGCGCTCGGCACCGAGGTGAAGATCTGCACCGATGACGGCTCCGCGGGTACACGAGCGACGGCGCTCGACCTTGCGCGCGACCTGCCCCTGCCCGACATCTACTACGGCTGTGGTCCGCCGCCGCTATTGCGCGCGCTCAGCGAGCACGCGAACGCGTCCGGCATCGCGTGTCAGATATCTATGGAAGAGACGTTCGGCTGCTCGATGGGAACATGCTGGGGATGCGTCGTGCCCATCCGGCGCGGCAGCGAACAGAGCATCGGCTATCCTCGCGCGGGGAATGAAAAACGCGAGTACGATTTCGCGCGCGTCTGCGCCGACGGCACCGTCTTCTGGAGCAGCGACATCTTGTGGAATCGATGATCGACGCGACGCACGCAGATGCGCTCGATCTGTCAATCGAGCTCGGTTCGCTGCGCCTGCGCAACCCGATCATCGCAGCAAGCGGTTGCTACAATCGCGGCGCCGAATTCGGACAAATCATGGATGTCTCGGCATACGGCGCGGTGACGCTCAAGAGCGTGACGCGCGAACCGAGACTCGGCAACGAGATGCCTCGGCTGCTCTCGACACCCGGTGGCCTGCTCAACGCTATCGGACTGCAAGGCCCTGGCATCGATCACTTCCTCGAGCACGACGCGCCGAAGCTCACCACCGTACCCACGGCCGTCATCGCGAGCGTTGCTGGGTTTTCGGTCGATGAATTCGCCGACGTCGCATCGCGGATGGACGGCCTTCCCGGCATCGTCGCGATCGAACTCGATGTGTCGTGTCCGAATGTCGACGCCGAAGGCGCGTGCTTCGCCGAGAATCCGGCATCGACAGCCGCCGTCGTCGCGGCCGTGAAGGCCCGCGTGACGAAAGTGCCGGTCATCGCGAAGCTGACGCCGAACGTGTCCGACATCAAGCCGGTCGCGCGAGCTGCGGAAGCGGCCGGCGCCGATGCGCTTTCGCTCATCAACTCACTGCGAGGGATGTCGATCGACGTCGAGCGCGCGCGGCCATGGCTTGCGAACCGATCCGGCGGGCTCACCGGTCCGGCGATCCGGCCGGTCGGCGTCTACCACGTCTGGGAAGCGGCGACGGCGGTGAAGATACCGATCATCGGCATGGGCGGCATCGAGACGGGGCGCGATGCGATCGAATACCTCATGGCGGGAGCGACGGCGATCTCGATAGGCACCGCGAACTTCCGCGATCCGCTCGCGCCGCTGCACGTCGGTGAGACGATCGCGGCCGAGCTGCGAAAGCGCTCGCTCCGGCGCGTCGCAGCGCTCACGGGGATGGCGAACCCAGGCTTTGTAGGAGCGCGACCGTGAAGCCCGAGCTTGTCATCGCTCTTGATGAACCAAGTTTGGAACGGGCATCGGCACTCGTCGCGAAAACGCGCAGCCGGGTGACGTGGTACAAAGTCGGATATCAAGCCTACTACGGCTACGGCGAGCGGATTATCGCGCAGCTGCGCGAAGCCGGCAAGTCGTTGTTCCTCGACCTCAAGCTTCACGACATCCCGACGACCGTCGCAGCCGGCGTTCGCGCAGCCGCGACGACCGGCGCATCGCTTCTGACGCTTCACGCCTCCGGCGGCCGCGCGATGATGGAAGCCGCCGCCAAAGCACGTGATGAAGTCTCCGACAAATCGCGGCTGCGCCTTCTCGCGGTGACGGTCCTGACGAGCATGGGTTCGTCGGATCTGCGAGAGATCGGCGTCGATCGCGAGCCTGACGCGCTCGTGCCGATACGGGCGCGGCTTGCCGCATCGAGCGGGATCGACGGCGTCGTCTGCGCCGTTGCGGAAGCGCAAGCCGTTCGCGAAGCGACACGCAAAGATTTCGTCGTGCTTTGTCCGGGCATCAGACCTGCGGGCGCGTCAGACGGCGATCAACGCCGCGTCGCGACGCCGACCGATGCCGCGCGCGCCGGCTCCGACTTCATAGTCGTCGGCAGACCGATAACGCAAGCAGCCGATCCCGGCGAGGCGGCGTATGCGATCACGCGCGAGATCGAGGGTGCGCTTGCATGACGGCGGCTGAACTGCGCGCGTTGCTCGAACGCCGCGGTGCGATGCTCGCGGGGCACTTCGTGCTGTCGTCAGGGCTGCACAGCGATCGGTTCATCCAGAAGTTCAGGATTTTCGAAGATCCGCCGACAGCCGACGCGGTCGGCGCCGCGCTCGCCGACTTGTTGAGGCCTGCAAAGCCGGACGTTATCGTCACGGCGGCGGTCGGCGGCATCATCCCAGGGTTCGTCGTCGCAAAGGCGCTCGGCGTGCGCAACATGTTCGTCGAGAAGGTCGATGGCGTGCCGCGGTTGCGGCGCGGCTTCACGGTGGCGCCCGGAGAGCGCGTCGCGGTCGTCGAGGACGTCATGACGACCGGAAGATCCGTCGGCGAAGTCATCGACGTCGTGCGCGAAGCGGGCGGCGAAGTCGTCGCGATCGGCGCTGTCGTCAAGCGCGGCGTCGTCGATCTGCCGCTGCCGGTGAGCGCGCTCCTTGATCTGCCGCTCGCCG
>DASQJC010000256.1:0-2807 GCA_035631255.1 Candidatus Eremiobacteraceae bacterium
TTGGCGGTGCCAAGGGCGGCGTCGTCTGCGATCCCAACTACCTCTCTCGACGCGAGCTCGAAGCGCTCACGCGCCGCTACGTCGCTGAAATCATCGACGCGATTGGTCCGGAGAAGGACGTCCCCGCGCCCGACGTCAACACCAACGAGCAGACGATGGCGTGGATCATGGACACGTACAGCATGCACGTGGGCCATACCGAAACGGCTGTCGTCACGGGCAAGCCAGTCGAGCTCGGCGGATCGCTCGGACGCCGCGAAGCAACCGGGCGCGGCGTGACGATCTGCGCTCGCGAGTCGGCGAAGCATCTCGGGTTCGACATCAAGGGCGCGAAGATCGGCATCCAGGGTTTCGGCAACGTCGGCGGCGTGTCGGCCGTGCTGCTCGCCGAACAGGGTGCGAAGGTGGTCGCCATCGCCGACTGGAAAGGCGGCGTCTTCAACGAGAAGGGCCTCGACATCCCGAAGCTCGTGGAGTACGCAGGTGCGCACAAAACAGTCGCCGGTTTTTCGGGCGGCGAGCCGCTGACCAACGACGAGCTGTTCAAGGCCGACGTCGACATCCTCATTCCCGCTGCACTCGAGAATCAGATCACGATCGCCAACGCCCCCGACATCCGCGCGAAGGCCGTCGTCGAAGGCGCCAACGGACCGACGACTCCCGAGGCGCATGCGCATTTGCATCAGCGCGGCGTGTTCGTGGTGCCGGACATCCTCGCGAACAGCGCTGGCGTCACCGCTTCGTACTTCGAGTGGGTTCAGGATCGCCACGGGTATTTCTGGACTGAGAAAGAAGTGAACGAGCGGTTGGAGATGAAGATGATGCAGGCGTTCGAGGCGGTCCGCACCACCGCGGTGGCTTATCGGGTCGACATGCGGACGGCCGCGTACATCGTCGCTATCAAGCGCGTCGCCGACGTCACGCGAATCAGAGGGATGTACGCCTAACGAAGAAATCGATTCATTCGGCGATTTCGTGATTTGGGGATTGATTTGCCGATTGGCCACTCGCGCAATTGCTCACCAAATCGCCAAATCACCAAATCGATCGATTCAGTCGGTCACCCGGAACTTCACGGATTCCTGAGCGCCGTTTGCCGCGACTTTGGCGGCAATCTCCACGGAGTATTGACCGGGCGGAAGTGCCGACAGCGGCACATCGATCTGCGCAACAGGCGAGGCGGCCGGGCTGCGCTCCACGGTTAGCTGCCGAATCGCCTGCTTCGCGGGACTCATCAGCGTCGCCGTCACGGTCGGCGTCGAAGCGGCGTAGGCCGGAATGCGAATCACGAGCCGCTCCGCGCGACTGAACTCCCGCGCGGTGACCGGCACGGGCGTCGGCTCGTCCTGCAGCTCGCGAACATCGCGTGCCGTGCGCGCGCGGAACACCTCTGGCGTGCCGAGCGCCACAGCCCCCTTCAAGTCGCGGATGATGACGTCACGGACATCGGAGTCGATGGCGTTGGCAGCCGCGTCCTCGATGGTCATCATGAACGTCGTCCGTCCCGCCGGCAGGTCGAACACGGCGCTCGAACGCTCACTCACCGTCCCTTCGAATGCCGTCGAGCCGTCGGATCCGATCGCTTTCATCACCACGCGTACCGGCGTCTTGGCTTTTCGATCGCCAGGGACCGTGCCCGCCGGCTCCCATACGAACGTCACGCGCGTCCGCCCGTTGTCGCCGCGCGCCACGCCGAACCACGGTCGAATCATCGTGCTGACGTGTCGGGCCGGCTGCAACTTGAGCGGCGGCGGCGGATCGGTCGCATGCGCGATCATGGTCGCGCGTTGGATCTCGTCGGGTGTCGGCGCCCAATAACCGTTGCGCGCCCTCACGTGAACCCCGGTCCGCCGAACGATGACGGCGATGGCGTGATACACGCCGTCGCGGAAGCGTTGCGACCGGTACGACAACAGATAGTAGGACGAGGCATCGGTCAGCATCCGCCGCAGTCCGGCGTCGACCGAGTCCGGTCCGTTGATGAGCGCGCCGTCGGTGTCATCGGCGAGCACGCGGAGCAGATTCGGCCCCTCGTCTGGGCTGGCAGCACGTTGCGCGGCGTCGCGTGGATCGAACACATAGATCGACACGTTCGATCGGTTCGCCGTTCGCGTGACCGAGGTCGAGGTCGGCAACCCTTCGAACATTCCGCGTCGCCGTACCACCGGATCCGCCTGCTCGCTCACGAGCAGAACGCTGGCCCGCCCCACGCCGAGATTTGCCAGATGGAGCGTCAGCGCATTTAGCGTCGACCACGTCGACTGCGCGCGCTGCTGGTCCGCGCGTCCACGATCGGTCACGAGGTAGCGGCGTTCGAATTCGGTGCGCGGCTGATAGTCGCCGCGGCGGCCTTCGAACGCGTCGATCACTTTGTGCAGCGCCGCTCGATCCTGGGTCAGCTTGATCGTCAGCAGCGAATCGAGGGGCCGCAGGATCACGGCCTTGTCGTCAGCGAGGAGGTCGTCATCCACGAAACGATGAAGCGCCGCCTTCACCGCCTCCGTGTTCGATGGGCTGACGAAGTAATCGTCGAGATAAATGGCAATGAGCCGAGGGCTGCGAACCAGCTGGACGCTCGTGAGCGTCTGGACCGTTCCGTCCTCGCGAAGCTCGAACTCGGCAGGTTTCAGGTTTTCGACCGAACGGCCGCGCGCGTCGGTGACGATGGCGTCGATGCGAACGGCGTCAGAGGTTCCAGAGGTTCCAGTGGTTCCGGAGGTTCCGGAGGTTCCGGAGGTTCCCGTGGTGCCAGACGTTGTCGGAGGCGCGGGCGTCTGCGCCAGCGCGATGAACAATCCGATCAACGC